>CAYFVI010000271.1:0-3172 GCA_964346525.1 uncultured Dehalococcoidaceae bacterium | reverse complement strand
ATTCCGGGAAATCGCAGGGGCAGTAATCATTCTCCGTGGCCGGGAAAACTCGGCGGTTAATATTGTCGGCGACATCTAGGACCAGCTGCTTGGCCTCGTTGAGCTGTGCGGGCACACGGCCGGGACAGCTGACGGGCGTGTTCGACCTCATGTGGTACAGGGTAAGCTTTTCCACCGGAAGCTGCCAGAGCTGCTCGGCGGCGACTTGGTACAGGGTCAGCTGGAGGTCTTTCTTTAGGTAATCCGTGGTGAAAAGCTCCTGGCTCGTTTTATAGTCGACGATGGATAACCCCCCGCTTTCCAGCTTGTCCACGCGGTCGATAAATCCCCTCAGCTTCACCCCGCCGATGTCAATGCAGAAAACTTTCTCCACGGCCAGCGGTACCTGGAAATCGCGGCGGTGTACTTCCCAGAACGCGGTCAATATCTTTCTGCCATAGGCCTTATAATTCTCCTCTTCTTCGGCGGACTCGTAGCCTTCGGAGAGCCAGTTCTCCTCGTAGAACTGGAGCAACGCCTCCAGGTTGGGAGGTGGCGGCACTCTCACCCGGAAAAAATATTCAGCGCAGAGGTGCATGGTGGAGCCGAAGCTGAAATACCACTTGTCCTTTGGCTTCAGGCCTTCGATATACTGCAACTTGTAGCATAAAGGACAGGACTGGTACAGAGAAATCTGAGTAAAGCTCAGCGGTCTGATGATTCTACTCCTTTATTAGCTTTCTTGACCAGAATCTAATTAGAATTATAAGACCCGAAGAGATGCTTGTCCACGAGTTTGCCATAAGACCGATATATTAGACACAATCTGACGGCCAGTGTACAATTTTATTTATGGAGAATATATCATTCGCCGTTGCCTTCACTGCCGGGCTGTTATCCTTTCTATCACCCTGCGTCGTGCCGCTGGCTCCGGTCTATCTGGCCAGCCTGGTCGGGCCGGAGCTTCTTCAGGAACGGAGCACCGGCAGAAGGCTCTCAACGTTTCTGCATTCGCTCAGCTTTGTCCTGGGCTTCGCACTGGTTTTCACGGCCATGGGGGCGATTGCTGGGCTGACGGCATTTGCCATAAACCCGAGCCTGGCTTTGCTCAACAAAATCTCCGGCAGCCTGCTGATAGCCTTTGGCCTCTTTCTGCTGGCAGCGCTGAAAGTACCCTGGCTCAATTACGGGAAACGCCTGAGTCCGTCGCTGGGGAATACCACGGGTTACTTCCGCTCCTTTATCATCGGGGCTACTTTCTCCCTTGCCTGGACGGCCTGTGTTGGCCCGATACTGGGCGGCATCCTGGCCATCGCTTTGAATACTGCCACCGCCTGGTATGGGGCTTATCTGCTGGCGATTTATTCTCTGGGTCTGGGCCTTCCTTTCCTGGCCATCGGACTGGCATTCGATTCTCTCCTGCCGTTCTTACGGCGGATACAGCGATATACCGGGATAATACAGGTAACCGGCGGCTTGCTTCTCATAGCTATCGGTATTCTGGTCCTGACGAATAAAATACTCTGGTTCTCCACGCTCGCGGCGTGAAATTATTTGCGGAGGTAATCATGAAAAAAATATTGCAGTTAGCTGCGCTGATATTGATTTCGGTTGTGATATTCTCAGGTGTTTTGCTGCCCGGTTGTGCCAGTCCCGGTTCGGCAACGGAATACGGTCCGGAAATTGGTAATCTGGCGCCGGACTTCACCTTGACCGGGCTGGATGGGCAGGAAGTATCCCTCAGCGACTTTCGCGGTAGACCGGTGCTGATTAATTTCTGGGCCAGCTGGTGTGGCCCCTGTCGCCTGGAGATGCCATTTCTGCAGGCGGTACACGAAAAATGGGCTGGTAAAGGGCTGGTGGTGCTGGGGGTTAACATACAGGAAGACCGGGTTATAGTGGAGAAATTTGTGGAAAGCACCGGTTTGACATTCCCGATATTGCTGTCTCCCGGCAGCAGGGTCCCTCTTTCCTATAACGTACGTGGCATACCTGCCACGTTCCTCATCGATGCTGATGGTGTCATCCGCGATATTAAAATCGGTGCCTTCTTGGGAGTGAGGGAGATAGAATCGAAGCTGGGCAAAATCATACCTTAACTGGTATAATGAAAAGCGGGTATAGCAAATGAACGATGTTCTGAATGAAGCTTACGGGATAGTCCAGTGCAAAGAATGTCCCTGGTACAAGTCCTGCGTGACGCCGATGCGTTTCACGGCTGAAGATATACGCCGGCAGCTGGAGTCAGCGCCGGGGATAAACGTTTCTCAACCGGCTGACCTGGGAATGCAGAACCTGTTATCCAGTATGGCCACGGCCGCGCAGAACTCATTGCTTGAAGGCTGCCCCGTCTTTATCGCCCGCCTGCGTGATAACCCCAAGCTGGCACAACACCTGAAGGAAATCATGCAGAAGTGGGGCGAGGGGGAACAGTAAATCCCGCTTTATCAGTTGGCTTATCCAAAACCTTGTCCCCTGATTGAAAAAGAGTGCCTATCAGTGTAGAATGGCAGAAAATCGTCTGCATCTGGCCATCTGAGCGGCAGTAGGGGTAAATCGTGGTCATTTCCAAACTTGATGAACTCTGCATCAACACCATAAGATTTCTGGCCGTTGACGCCGTGCAGAAGGCCAACTCCGGCCATCCCGGAGCCCCCCTTGGTGCCGCCCCGATGGCCTATGTCCTGTGGGACCGGTTCCTGAAACATAATCCGGAGGACCCGAAGTGGCCGGACCGTGACCGTTTTATCCTCTCCTGCGGCCATGCGTCGGCGCTGCTATATGCGCTGCTGCACCTCACTGGCTATGACCTGTCGCTGGATGAGTTCAAGCGGTTCCGCCAATGGGGCAGCAAGACTCCCGGCCACCCTGAGTATAGAGTTGTCCCCAGCCTTGAGATAACGACGGGGCCCCTGGGGCAGGGGTTTGCCAGCGGCGTGGGTATGGCAATGGCCGAGCGCTGGCTGGCGGCAAACTACAACCGGCCGGGACATGAAATCATCAGCCATTATACCTATGCCCTCGTCTCCGATGGCGACCTGGAAGAGGGCGTTTCTTCGGAGGCGGCCTCCGTAGCCGGAAATCTGCGTCTGGGCAAGCTCATCTATCTCTATGACGACAACGGCATTTCCATTGAGGGAAAGACCGATATCACCTTTACCGAAGATGTGGCCAGGCGTTTTCAGGCTTATGG
>CAYFVI010000270.1:0-8247 GCA_964346525.1 uncultured Dehalococcoidaceae bacterium | reverse complement strand
CAAGCTGAACAGTTTCAAATGCACTTCCTCGGTTGAGCCGAGGGATTTCACATCTGACTTGTTCAACCGCCTACACGCTCTTTACGCCCAATAATTCCGGATAACGCTTGCTACCTACGTATTACCGCGGCTGCTGGCACGTAGTTAGCCGAGACTTATTCCTCAGGTACCGTCATTGTTCTTCCCTGAGAAAAGGGGTTTACGACCCGAAGGCCTTCATCCCCCACGCGGCGTCGCTGTGTCAGGCTTTCGCCCATTGCACAATATTCCTTGCTGCTGCCTCCCGTAGGAGTCTGGGCCGTGTCTCAGTCCCAGTGTGGCTGATCATCCTCTCAGACCAGCTACCGATCATTGCCTTGGTGGGCCATTACCTCACCAACAAGCTAATCGGACGCAAGCCGCTCCCCAAGCACCCGAAGGCTTTAATCCTTCTGCTTTTGCTGAAGGACCACATGCGGTATTAGCTCCAGTTTCCCGAAGTTATCCCCCACTTAGGGACACGTTACTTACGTGTTACTCACCCATTCGCCACTGTCCCGAAGGACCGTTCGACTTGCATGCATTAAGCACGCCGCCAGCGTTTATCCTGAGCCGGGATCAAACTCTCCGGCCAAAATTTGTGTCTTTGGCTTGAACTTCCTTCCGCTATCCAGTTGTTAAAGTGCTCATAGCGCTCTCAAAGCGCAAGTTTAATAATATCACAGCGCTTTTTTTTTGTCAATATCGGCAGGCTTGATTGTAGGAGTATATTATTTTGATATATTATCTAAGGACGGCTCAATTGCATCGCTCTGCGGGACGGGTATAATTATGGATTTGATATCGCCGGAAAGGGTAACCAGCGGGCTGGCAACCCGTTTTATCGGCCAGAAAGTAGTCCATTTCCTCAGGCATGGCTCAACAATGGAAGCAGCCAGGCAGGCAGCCAGGCAGGCAACGCCTGAGGGGACCGCGGTCATCGCCGAAGAGCAAACGGCGGGGAAGGGGAGGGCAAAGCGAACCTGGTTATCGCCCAGGGGAAGCATTGCGCTTTCTGTAGTTCTCTATCCCGATATCTCTCAGCTCCCTTATCTCATTATGCTCGCTTCATTAGCCGTAGCGCGAGGTATCGAAGCGGCCACCGGGCTGGAGACGCAGCTCAAATGGCCCAATGATGTCCTTATCAGAGGCAAAAAGGTCTGCGGCATTCTCATTGAAAACGAACTGAAAGGGGACAGAGTGGCCTGGGCCGTCATTGGCATCGGCATTAACGTGAATATCAGAATGAGGGAATTTACCCAGATAGCCGATACGGCCACAAGCCTGTATGATGAACTGGGAAGAGAGCTTTCGCGTGTAGAGATAGTGCAACGCCTGTTCGTTGAGCTGGAAAGGCTGTACTTGTCTCTGGGGGATGGAGAAGACATCTATCGGGAGTGGCGTGACCGGCTCATAACGCTGGGAGGAAGAGTACAGGTAAGCTCGGACAGGGAAGTGCTTGAAGGCATAGCCGAAGATGTCTCAAGAGATGGCAGCCTTGTCCTGAGTCTGGCCGATGGCTCAATAAGACATATTGTCGCCGGAGACGTCACCCTGCGTGACGCGGGCTAACATCCCCGGCGACTTTTGGCCTATGGTAATGCTTTCTGCCTTTCCCCTGATTATTTAGATTCTTCTTTCGTACCCAGGGAAGGGCGGCCGAATGCCTTGAGAAATTCTATAGGTATCGGGAAGAGTATGGTGCTGTTTTTCTCGGAAGCTATCTCGGTCAGTGTGGAGAGAAAGCGGAGCTGTATGGCCGATGGCTCTCTGCCGATAACGTGTGCCGCCTGAGCCAATTTCTCCGATGCCTGAAGCTCGCCTTCGGCATGAATTATCTTGGCGCGCCTTTCTCTCTCCGCCTCAGCCTGTGCCGCCATGGACCGCTTCATCTCTTCGGCGAGTTCAACTTCCTTGATTTCCACGGTGCTGACCTTGACGCCCCAGGGGTCGGTGTGCTCATCGATAATCTTCTGCAGCATCTGGTTGAGTTTTTCCCGCTGCGCCAGAAGCTCGTCCAGTTCGGACTGGCCCAGCACATTGCGCAGGGTGGTCTGTGAAATCTGGGAAGTGGCCCGAATATGGTCCAGCACCTTGACCACGGATGCCTCGGGGTCAACCACGCGGAAGTAGACCACGGCGTTCACCCTTACGGTAACATTGTCCCGGGTGATGACCTCCTGCGACGGGACATCCATGGTCACCACGCGCAGGTCAACCTTCATCATCCGGTCCACAAAGGGGATAATCAGGAACAGCCCCGGACCTTTGGCGCCAATCAACCGGCCCAGTCGGAAGATAACGCCCCTTTCAAATTCGGTGACGATTTTTATCGCCATGGAGAGAATGATCAGCACCACGAAAGCAATGATAACAATGATGATTATATTCACTTAATCACCTCCTTCACTCTTTTTAATTACTCTCAGCTTTAAACCTTCGACCTTGGTAATAAACACCTCCTCCCCGGGCTCAGCCTTTCCTTTCTCCAGTATTGCCGCCCACTGCTCGCCCTCGACGCGAACCATACCCTTAGGCTCCATCGCTGCGGTAACTTCAGCAATCTTGCCGATAAGGTCTTCCCGTCCCGCCGATACCTGCTGCTGGTGAGCCCGGATACCGTAAACGATGACAAAGACAAGGAACGCCACTACGGCCACAATAACCAAGATTATCAGCCAGAGGTCTATCTGTATGTACGGTATACTCATCTACTCTTTCCTTACCACGTGCAGTGTCAGACCGTCAACGGCAGTGATAATCACTTCCTCCCCCGGCTCGATTCGCTCGTCCTCTGATATGGCGGCCCAGCGTTCTCCTTTGTAAAAGATGGTGCCCTCCGGGTTCAGCGCCTCCTTAACGACAGCACGTTTGCCAACCAGTTCTTCTCGTCCCGTTGCCTCCTGCTTGCGGTGGGCACGTATCGCCCGGTTGATTACGAAAGCGAAAATGCCCGCGATAATAATGGTAACGCCGGCGATAAGCCACGGGTCCACCCGGAACAGCGGCGAACTGCCCTTGAACAGTATGAGTGAACCGATGACCAGCGCAACGACTCCTCCCGCTGTGAAGAGGCCGAAGGTGGTCGTCAGCACCTCACCGATGAAGAGGCCAAAAGCCAGGGCGATAAGCAGGACGCCGGCCCAGTTGACCGGTAACACGCCCAGCGAGAAGAAAGCAAGCAGCAGGCTGATGGCGCCAACTACCCCCGGGAAAATAAGCCCTGGATTGAAAATTTCAACCATGATGCCCAGCATGGCCAAGCTGAGCAGTAAATAAGCGATATTCGGGTCAGCGATGGTGTAGAGGAAGTCCTCAATGAGCCTCATATCAACATAGTTGATTATGGCCCCCTGTGTATTCAGGGTGATTTCACGGCCATCGATAAGGGTAACCGTACGCCCGTCGAGCTGAGTTATCAGGGTATCGAGGTCAGAGGCGACCATATCGACCACGTTCAGGGCCAGCGCTTCCTGCGAGGTGGAAGAGATGCCTTCACGGACCGCTTTTTCCGCCCATTCCGCGTTGCGTCCGTGTCTTGAGGCTAGGTCTTTGATATAGGCAATGGCGTCATTGATAATTTTATTCTTCATTTCCTCGGACATCTGGGCTTCGCCATCGCCGCCGAGCGCGACCGGTGTGGCCGCGCCGATAGCCGTGTTCGGCGCCATGACGGCAACGTGGGCGGAAAGGGTAATATAGGCACCGGCGGAAGCAGCCCGGGCTCCGGCAGGAGACACATAAACAACTACGGGAACTCGGGCATTGATGATGCTCTGGATGATGTCGCGCATCGCCGTATCCAGGCCACCGGGAGTGTCCATCTGAATGATAACCGCGCTGGCATCGGTCTCTTCGGCCTGTTCAATGCCGCGAGTGATGTAATCGGTCAGGACCGGGTTAATGGTGCCCTTCACCGTCAGCACATCAATTCTGGAGCTTCCGGTCTGGGCACGGGCAGCAAAAGAAACCGCCAGCAGTAACCCTATTAAGATGAGTAATATGCGTGCAATTCGGGGCATAAATTACCTTAGTGTTCTAATCAATAAAAAGAGCCTTCTATATACTATACAACAGATAATGAACAAATGAAATAGCAGGAAAGGTCTCGGGTCTGCACCGAGTTGAATAGGCCAGCCGGATTAGTGTAGAATTTACGAACTACAGGCTTGGATTTTACCATGAGAGTGCAAAGGTGCAAAGGTACCAGGGATTTGTCTCCCGATGAGATGGTCAGGTTCCGTCTTATCGAAGAGGCCTTTCGCGAACGGTGCCTCCGATGGGGTTATCAGGAGGTACGCACGCCCACCATTGAGTATCTCCATCTGTTTACCTCCGCTGGCACGCTGACGCCGAGCATGCTGGAGCGAGTGTACTCCTTCCTTGACTGGGACGGGTGGAGCGGCGAGCGAGTGGTATTGCGACCAGATGGCACCATCCCCATTGCCAGGCTCTATATCGATACTATGGCTGACAAGGGGCTGGCCAGGCTTTTCTATGTAACCAACACCTTTATTTTTGAGGAGACGGGAAAGAAGACGAGGGAAAGATGGCAGTGCGGCACCGAGTTCATCGGTGTGAATACACCGGCCAGCGATGTTGAGCTTATCGTTCTGGCCCTGGAGATTATAAATACGTTAAAGCTGAAAAACGTAACGCTGAGGCTATCACATGCCGGCCTTATAAAAGCACTGCTGGAACGGCTTGGGTTGAGCCCTGAAGAACAGGCTAAGGTTTTCGACCGGATTCTTGATGGTGATGCCAGAGTGCTGGCGGGAGTGCAGACCGGCAAGCCCGAACTGGATGGCATCTTGTTTCCGCTGCTCAGTCTGAAAGGTCATTCCATGGGCTTTTTAAAGAACCTGAAGGCGATTTCCGCGCGAGACCTGCCCGAATTTGAACCGTACCTGGATAATTTCATCGATGTGGTCAGCATCTTGGAAAACCTTGGCTGCAAGTATCAGATAGACATCGCCTCCGGTGCCGGCTTCGAATACTACACCGGCATCATTTTCCAGCTCTATTGCGGCCGAGAAAAGATAGGCGGTGGCGGACGGTACGATGACCTTATTCCGGCGATGGGAGGAGGCGACATTCCCGCTTCGGGCTTCGCCCTGTACATCGACCGCCTTATTAGTCTGGTGGAGTCGGATATTTTAAGGGAGCCTGTCAGGCACTCGGTGCTGGTGAGGGCGGAAGGGAAAGAGGGAGTAAAGGAAGCGTTCAGCATTGCCAGCCGTCTCCGCGAGGCCGGACATACGGCGGAGATTGACCTTGGAAATAGGGAGCCGGCAAATATGCGCTGGCTTCTGGAGATACGAGCCGAGCAACCCAAATATAGGCTGCGGGATACCGTTGTGCAGCGCACGATTGGAATGCAGACCCTTGACGAAGTCTTGGGCATAATCGAGGGAGCGAGTGGACATCAAGATAGCCTTACCGAAAGGTCGCCTTCTGAGTAAGACCGCCAGCCTGTTGCAGATAGCTGGCTGGGGAATGGACGGTTACCAAGAGCAGGCGCGCCTCTATCACCTCAAATCCAGCACCTACCCCAATCTCTCGGCGAAGATATTCCATGAGAGGGATATACCCATCCAGGTGGCCATAGGCAACTATGACCTGGGGATTTGCGGGCGCGACTGGACTGAGGAACTGCTGGCCAAATACCCCAGCAGTGCTGTGGTCAAGGTAAACGACCTGGGCTACGGGATGGGCACCCTCTATATGGTAGCCGGGGTTGCTGATATGACGATGAGTGCTTTGCAGCATAAAGCCGAGCGGAGCACGGTCCGTATCGTCAGCGAATATGCCAACCTGGCCGAGTCGTTTGCGCTGAAAGAGAGGCTGGGCCGGTTCAGCATTTTCCCGGTATGGGGCGGGGCGGAAGCCTACCCGCCGGAGGACGCTGACCTGGCCCTTATCAGCGGTCAAATGGATAATGAATTCATCGGCTCAGGGATGAGCCCGGTGGCCCGGGTGCTTGATTATAGCGCCTATCTCATCGCCAATCGAAATAGCTGGGGGACGAAAGACCTGAATAAAATTGTGGCCTCAATATGTGAAAGCTGTGGCCGATTGCCCGCTGGACAAGGAGTTTCACAGAGGCGTGAAGTACAGCCGGAAATACCCCGTTCGCTTGAGAGTTCTAGGGACGGGCTTATTCGGCTGGCTCTGCCCGATGGTCACCAGCAGGCACCCATGCTCCAGTTGCTGGAGAAGGCGGGCATCGGAATTGAAGATTACCCCTCGCCAACGGGGAATCGTCGGCCGGCCATCAATATCGAGGGTGTCGCCGTCAAGGTGATAAGGCCACAGGACATGCCGTTGCAGGTAGCCAACGGGAACTTCGACTTGGCAATAACGGGCCGGGACTGGCTCACCGACCATCTTTACCAGTTTCCCTCCAGTCCGGTAAAGGAGCTTCTTGACTTAAAATCGGGGAGGGTGCGAGTAGTGGCTGTGGTCAGCCAGGAGCTGCCCGTTGATGATATCGCCGACCTGAGGAAGTTTATCGATGGAAGAACGGCTCCGTTTCGGGTGGCCTCTGAATATGTGAACATCGCCGACAGATATGCCAGGGACAATCACTTTGGCCGATACCGTGTGATACCCACCTGGGGAGCCACGGAGGCGTTTTTACCGGATGATGCCGACCTGCTCATTGAAAACACCGAGACTGGTGGCACCATCGCCCGTCATAACCTGAAAATTGTGGACACACTGTTTGAATCGACGGCCTGCCTTATCGGCAATACCCGGCTGCGAACCGGGTCCGAGAAGGGCGCGAAAATGAAATATATGGTGGAGACCATTTGTACCGCGATGGAGGGCTTATAGTTTGAAACAAATCAAAGGTTTTGACGCCGCCAGGGAAGCGCTGTCGCGCCTGACTCTGGCGGAGTTTTATCCGATATCACTGTCGTTGCAACGGAAGCTGGCAGAGCTTTTTGGAACGAGCGACCCGGAGCAGGCGGTCAGAACCATTATCAGCGAGGTGCGCGATAGTGGCGATAGGGCTATTTTCGACCTGACGATGAGAATAGACGGCACAGAACTGTCATCGCTGGAGATTACCCAAGATGAGATTGCCGGCTCTTATCGGAAAGTTGATGGTGAGCTTATCGCGGCGCTGAAGCTGGCCGCGGAGCGAATTGGCACTTTTCATATCGCACAGAAAAAGAGTATGTGGCACGAGCTGTCGACCGGGGATACGGGACAGCTGATAAGGCCCCTTGAGCGGGTTGGCGTATACGTTCCCGGCGGAACGGCGTCCTATCCATCGACGGTGCTCATGACGGCGGTGCCGGCCAGAGTGGCCGGGGTCAGGGAAATAATTCTGGCCACACCACCCGGGAAGGGCGGCAATGTACCACCGGCAACTCTTGTCGCTGCTGATATCGCCGGCGTTGACCGCGTTTTCCGTATCGGCGGAGCGCAGGCAATAGCCGCAATGGCTTACGGCACGGCATCCGTGCCCGGGGTCGATAAAATCTGCGGGCCGGGCAACATCTTCGTCGTACTGGCGAAGAAGCTGGTCTTCGGCGCCGTGGATATCGATGGGCTTCAGGGGCCGAGCGAGGTAATGATTATCGCCGATGATACGGCGAACGCGGAATACTGTGCCGCCGACCTGCTGGCGCAGGCGGAGCATGACCCGCTGGCCGCAGTGATATTGATAACAACCTCGCGTGGGTTTATACAGAGGGTCGAACAGGAACTGAAAAAGCAGCTAACAGGCTTATCGCGCCAGTCGATAATCACCGAATCTCTGAGCCGGGGCATGATAATACTCGTTAACCACCTCGATGAGGCGGTGGAGCTGGCCAATATGTATGCGCCCGAGCACCTCTGCCTGATGGTCGAAGATGCGGACACATACTTGAAAAAAGTGACCAATGCCGGCTGCGTGCTCGTCGGCAGTGCGTCGACGGTGGTACTGGGCGATTACATTGCCGGGCCGAGCCATGTCCTGCCCACCGGGGGCACCGCCCGCTTCGGCTCACCACTTAACATAACTGACTTCTTCAAATTTATAAATACGGTAGCCATCGATGAGGCTGGCCTGCAGAAGCTTGGCAAAGCGGCGGCATCGCTGGCAAGGGGGGAGGGCCTCGACGCCCACGCCCGGGCCGTGGAAAAACGGTTGAAACCGGACTGATCTGTTGCCTCGTTTCCGGCATTTGACATAGCCCCGTTACTTGTTCAAAATGGTCATAATACTGTCTGTCT
>CAYFVI010000269.1:0-1893 GCA_964346525.1 uncultured Dehalococcoidaceae bacterium | reverse complement strand
GCGGCGGCGGTGAAAGGACTTCAGGACGAGTTCGGCGTGAAGGCCATCGGGGTGAAGGTGGACGTCAAGGAAGAGAAACAGGTCAAAGACATGGCCAAGAAGGTGCTGGATGAATTCGGGAGACTCGATATTCTGGTTAACAATGCCGGCACCAATATCCGCAAATTCCCGCAGGAGTATACGGTGGCTGAGTGGGAAGAGGTGCTGGATGTCAATCTGCGCAGCGCCTTTCTCTGCTCGCAGGCCGTCTATCCAGCGATGAAAGCCGCCGGCGGCGGCAAAATCATCAACATCGGCTCCATGACCTCCATCTTCGGTGCGGCCAAGGTGATGCTCTACTCAACGAGCAAGGGCGGCATTGTGCAGCTGGGGCGATGTCTGGCCAACGCCTGGGCGCAGGACAATATACAGGTGAACGCCATCCTTCCCGGTTTCATTGATACCGACCTGACCAGACTGGCAAGGAAGGACATACCAGAGCTGGAGGAGAGGGTCAATACGCGCACACCGGCGAAACGCTGGGGTGTGCCGGATGACCTCGCCGGCACCGCCGTTTTTTTGGCCAGCAAGGCCTCTGACTTCGTCACCGGCGTGGCCCTTCCTGTGGACGGCGGCTTTTCCATCGCTATGCTCTAAATATTTAGCGAATTCAGAAATCATGAGAAAGGAGTAGTTAACTATGCCCGAACCAATGTATTCCGGAATCGCAGGCAAGGTGGCGCTGGTAACCGGCGGCGGCCGTGGTCTGGGCAGGGCCATCTGCCTGGCGCTGGCCAGAGAGGGGGCGGACATTGCTCTGACCGACCTGCAGGGGGCTGAAGAGACAGCAAATGAGGTTGAAGCATTGGGACAGAAGGCCATGGCTTTCAGCGTCGACGTGACCAAAGAAGCCGAGGTCAAAGAGATGGTCGACCGCATCGTCACGGAGTGGGGAGGAATCGACATCCTGGTGAACAACGTTGGCGGCGACCACGCCTTCTTGCTGGAGGATATGCCGGTCTCGGAGTGGGACTGGATGATGGATATCAATATGAAGGGGCTTTTCCACTGCACCAAAGCGGCTGCCGAGGTCATGAAAAAGAGGGGCGGCGGCAAAATCGTCAACATCTCTTCTCTGGCCGGCCTGCGGATGACCCTTTACGGCAGCATAGCCTACAGCGCCGCCAAGGCCGGCGTCATCGGCTTCACCCGCCACTGCGCTTTTGAGCTCGGCCCCTCAAAGATAAACGTGAACGCCGTCTGTCCCGGCCCCACCATGACCGAGGTGGTCCTGAGCCGGATATCGCCGGAGGTGAAGCAGAGGACACTCCAGTCGACGCCCCTGCAGGACTTCACCTACCCCGAGGACCAGGCGGACGCGGTGGTCTTTCTGGCGTCGGAGCGGGCGCGGATGGTCACCGGGACAACGTTGCTGGTGGATGGCGGCATCAGCCTGCCCGTGGGCTATGTGGAGTGGGAAAATTTCTACTCGGAGAGGAAGCAGTGGCTCAAGGAGAGGAAGTGGGAAGGCAAGCGGACTTCAATGTAAGGAAGGGAGAACTGAAATATGACAGCCAGAGGCAACCTGAGCGCGGAAGAACTGTGCTTTACCCCGGCGGTGGAATTGAGGGAGATGATGCGGAAGAAGGTCATCTCTCCGGTGGAGCTGATACGGACATTTCTGGAACAAATCGATAAGGTTAACCCGGCGATTAATGCCTACTGCACGCTGGTGTCGGAGATGGCGCTGGAAGCGGCGAAAAAGGCGGAGTCGGCTATAATGCAGGGCGGTGAGGTCGGCCCGCTGAGCGGGCTCCCGGTGTCGATAAAAGATGTTGTTCCTACCGCTGGCATCCGCACCACCTATGGCTCAAAGCTGTATGAGAACCTGGTGCCGTCGGAGGACGGCCTGGT
>CAYFVI010000268.1:0-5131 GCA_964346525.1 uncultured Dehalococcoidaceae bacterium | reverse complement strand
GCATCCTGTTCAATAAACAGAAAGGCGATGAAAATGAAGGCGAGGAAGATAAAAAACAGATGGTGCTGGGGAAGTGCTAGGAGAACCCCGCCGGTGACCGCAAGTGCCTTGCCGCCTTTGAAGCGAAGAAACGGGGAAAAGGCGTGGCCGAGTATAGCACTCAGCCCGATGGCGGCAACCAGCAGCTCCGGGAGTCCGAAGAGAGAGTGGGCAATGAAAACAAGAGGGAATCCTTTCCCGATGTCAAGGATAATGGCAATCACGCCTGTCTTGACATCGCCGGCGCGGAAAACATTGAACGCGCCGGGGTTGCCATCACCGTATTGGCGGATATCTTTATGCAACAGCCAGCGCCCCACCAGGAGAGAGAAAGGGCAAGACCCCAGAAGATAAGCCGAAATAACCAGTATGATTGCTAAAGAGATGTCCGTCACGATATTGTAGGTAGTATAATGTAAAATGACTGTCAAGTAAATACCTGCCCATTGACCGAGTTTTGGGGTGGGTGCTATCCTTGGATTTAATATCGCTGGTACAGTGCTCAAAATGAACAAAGCAGGTATCGTCATTATCGGCATGGCAGGCGTCGGCAAGTCCACAATCGGGACCGCGCTGGCAGAAACGCTTGAATTCGGTTTCCTGGATGTGGACGATTATATTTTTCAGAAAGACGGGAAACGGATACAGGAGATTATCGATAACGAGGGTGAAGAATCATTTCTGCAGTTGGAAAAGCGCCGTATGTTCGAAGTGCGATTGCCGGAAATGGTGCTGGCGCCGGGCGGCAGTATTATCTACCATCCTGACCTCATGGGCTACCTGAAAGAGAACGCAGTCCTGGTTTATCTGGACGATTCTTTTGCCAATATAGAGGCTAAGCTGGTCGGAGGTCTTGATAGGGGAATCGTCGGATTGAGATATAAGACGCTGCGGCAGATATACGAAGAGAGAAGGCCGCTTTACTTCAAGTATGCTGATATAACCATCGATTGTCGAGGGAAGGAGCAGGACGAAATCGTCGCCGAGATACTAAAGCAATATCACCAGTTCGCCGAAAAAGAATAGCCTTATTCTCGGAGCGACTTCATGGCGGCGGTGGTCCCGGCGCCGGCCTCCGTTTTGTAGCCGTCCTCAATAAGCAATTTCTCCAGTGCCGACAGAACAAGCAATATATTCTGTTCGCTGGAGGAGTACCCCATAAGACCGATGCGCCATATCTTTCCCTTCAGCACACCCAGACCGCCCCCGATCTCGATATCGTAGTCGCTGAGGAGGCGCTGCCGTATGCGGGCGTCGTCGATGCCTTCCGGGATGCACACTGTAGTCAGGGTGCTGAGGCGATGGCCAAGCTGGGCGTGGAAGGCAAGCCCCATGGCTTCGAGGCCAGCGTGAAGCGCGGCTCCGTGTCTCAAATGGCGCTGGATTCGTGCTTCCAGGCCCTCCTCAGCAATGAGCGCCAGCGCTTCGTGCAGCGCGTAGAACATGCTGGCCGGTGCGGTATGGTGATAGGCCCGGGCGCCGTCTCTTATCCAGTATTTGGAAAGTAGCGTGAGGTCGAAGTAGTAGCTCTGGACAGCACGCGAGCGGTTGATGAGCGTGTCCATGGCCTTCTGGTTGACGGTGAGCGGAGATAAGCCGGGCGGGCAGCCGATGCATTTCTGCGAGCCGCTGTAGCAGATGTCAATGCCCCAACCATCTATGGCTACTTCATGTCCCCCCAAAGACGTAACCGCATCCACCAGGAACAAAGCCCCATGCTGTCGGGCCAGTTTCGCCGCTTCAGTAAGGGGCTGGAGAACACCGGTGGAGGTCTCGGCGTGGACCAGCGCCAGCAGCTTGACCTTTTTCCGGGATTTAAGAGCGGCTTCGATTGCCTCGGGCTCAATGATGCGCCCCCATTCCGCATCCAGCCGGACAACTTCCGCATCGCAGCGCGAAGCGATGTTTATCATGCGGTCGGCAAAGAAACCGTTATTGGCGATGAGGGCAACGTCACCCGGTTCCAGAAAGTTGCACAGAGCAGCTTCCATTCCCGCGGAACCGGTGGCCGAAATAGGGAAGGTCAGCTTATTCTTGGTCTGGAAAAGGTAGCGCAGGAGATTCATATTGTCTTCCATAACGGTGTAAAAATACGGGTCCATGTGCCCGATAACCGGTGCCATCATAGCCTGCTGGACGCGGGGGTGGACGTTGCTCGGGCCGGGACCGAGAAGAATACGGTGCGGTGGTTTAATCTCCTGATATGGAACGCCGGGCATTAACTGTCACCTCTTCTAGTAATATTATTAGGGGGACGCTTCTACGATTTTAACAGACCGCGGAGCATTTTATCAATGAGGGGTCTGGCCTTCTCTTCGGGCAGGCAGTAATGCATGGTGGTAAATCTCTGCCGGAAGCGAGATACATCTTCGGCAATGTTCTTTTCTTCAAGAATCACGGCCGTCATGTAGTCCGCCAGCTCGGCGAAGTCGGCTTCCTTCATGCCGAAGCGGGTCATCTCCTGGACACCGGTTCTCAGTCCGCTGCTGGCGGTGAAGCCCTCATCATCGGGCAGCGCCTGGAAGTTGACGATGATGTTGTTTTTCTCCAGCCGTTCCGCCATCTCCACACCGCGGGCATAGCCGATGCGCAGGACAACCTGATGCGTCTCCGTATAGCCAATGGCCGGGTCTCCCTCCACCCCAAGTCCCCGTTGCTTCAAGGCGTGGGCAAAAGCTTTAGCATTGGCCAGCACCTGACGCTGGTAATCGCGCCCGTAGGCATTCATCTCGTAGGCGGCCATGAGCAGCCCGAGCAGGGTGCCGAGGTGATGGTTGCTGACACTTCCCGGGAAAGAGCGCCGTGATATGCTCTCCCAGAGCTCGGCGTAGTCGGAATCCGGGTTCATATTGCTGGCGATGATGCCGCGCTGTGTGCCAAAGAATGTCTTGTGCGTGGAGGCGGTAACTATATCAGCGCCCTCGTTCAAAGGCTCCTGAAAGTGGGGGCCGAACAGGCCGAGGACGTGGGCCCCGTCATACATGATAATCGGCTTCGGTCTGATATCGGCAATTAACCGGGCTATCTCTTTCACCGGTTCGCGGTGCAGAGCCATGCTCTTGCCGAAGATAAACAGCTCCGGCGGGTATCTGTCAATGAGTTCTGCACTTTCGGTTATATCTATCTGATACGGGTTCTCGGGAAGGACGGGGAAATTGACCACCGCCCATCGGTCGGTGACCGGGTCAATGGCAACGAAGTCCCTCAGCGCTCCCATGGTCTGGGCGCTCAAATGACCACCCCGACCGATGTGGTGGTTCATGACGTACCTTATTCTCCTCGGCTCGGTATGCCTGTCGGCCCGATTCAGGTAGTCAATGATGCCGCTGTACGTGGTGGCATTGGCCATCTGCCCGCTGATAAGCCTCGCTTCCACTTCGGAGCAGCCGAGGAACTTTTTCAGTTGCTCCTGTACCTCATTTTCCACCTCGGCAATGAACCTGGTGCCCTGATAATAAAAAGTTTCCAGATTTCCCAGTGCTTCCACTTTGCGGTGTTCGGCGTACCTGCCTGACGGGTCGGCAATGGTCAGCAATTTCACCAGCGGCGATGCCGTCTGCTCCGATGGTATCAGGTTGATGGCACGCTGACCTCGCCATGTGGTATTGTCGCTGGCCCTTTGCACCAGGTTTAATGCCAGTTCTTCCATAGTTTTTTCCCTCTTTGCTGGAGTATTTTCTTCCGCATTGTCGGGAAACAGGGGTCGGGCGTAAGGAGGTGCCTCACCGCCAATGTGTCTGCGGACGATGACCCCGCTTACCGGCCTGTCCCGAACCATAACCTCAACTTTCTGCCCTTCCTGCAGGTCGGCGTCAAGATAGGCCAGACATAGCATCCGGCGCAACGATTCATCGCCGGGCACAGACATTGTGCCGGAACCGTGGAATTTCCAGTAGGGTATCACCGTACCGCTGGTAACCTTGCCCACGGCTCTGCCGTCAACCAGCACCTGACTGCCGGACCGGGCTACGCCATCGCCCAGCAAAGATATCGGGTAGATACTTCTGGGAACGAGCAGCTCCTCTCTGGGCACATCCAGTCTGCCTTCGAGCCGGCGCTTGACTTCCTGAAACTGCCTGCGCAGTACCTCGCGCCCGATGAATTCTCCTTTGACCGAGCTGAAACTGACGGCAAAGCGGGCGGCGGGCAGGGCGAATACGGGTATCTCTTTTCCGTCGGCATCGGTGCCGAGTTCATGACCGTAGAGAGGGAGACCGGCTTCCAGTCTCAATGTATCCCGGGCACCAAGTCCCACCGGAGCAATGCCGAGTTCATTACCGAATTCCAGTAATTTGCGCCAGAGGGACGGGGCACTATCGGCGGGCAGGAATAGTTCAAAACCAAGCGGCTCGCCGGTATATCCCGTCCGGGTGATAGTAACGGAAGTGTTCATAAAGTCACTGCTGGTCAGGTGGTTACGGATTGGCTCCGGGATTTTGGTCTTATCGCCGATGACCGCTTCCAGCAATGCTTTTGTGCCCGGCCCCTGCAGGGCGAACATGGCGATGCTGTCAGTGACGTCCTCCGTAATTAAATCGGGGAATCTGGGAGCATAGTTCTGCAGCCATTGCCAGTCTTGCTCCGTGTTAGCCGCATTCACCACCAGCCGGTAATCATTCTCATCGATGCAATAGAGGTACCCGTCATCTATGGCGCCCCCGGTTTCGTTGGGTAGCATGGCATACTGAGCCGTGCCCGGCAGCAACGCCGCGGCATTGCCGGTCAGGACATACTGCAGGAAGGACAGAGCGTGCCGGCCGCTGATGCGGAAACGGCCCATATGTGAGATGTCAAAGAGACCGCCGTATTTCCTGGTGGCCAGATGCTCGGCGAGAATGCCCTGCGGATAGTGTAAGGGCATCTCCCAGCCACCGAAGGCCACCATTTTCGCGTTCAGTTTGAGGTGCTCGTCATAAATCGGGGTGCGTTTCATTCTTGCTCATCCAGAAAGGACTTAATCAGGGATTTCAGGGCCACCGCAGGGCCAGCAGTCCAGGATGGTGCACGGAGTGGAGATAACCCTGACGCTGTGGGACACGTTGGCCGGAATATAGAAGGCATCGTCCTTTCGGAGCCTCCTCGTCTCCTCACC
>CAYFVI010000267.1:0-4266 GCA_964346525.1 uncultured Dehalococcoidaceae bacterium | reverse complement strand
CTTTTCCTCCAAGATAATCAATCATGGGCTGGGCGACCAGCGGTACCACATCGCCAATCATATGCGGCATCAGGTTGTCCATCACTTTTGGCATCAACTCCGGCATCTGCTCTTTCATGTAATCCGGCATCGGGATGCGTTCCGCCACCCGTTCCAGCATAACCGGCATTACTTTGGGCATCATCATTGGCAATAATCTGGGGAACAGGACGGGGAACATGGGCTTCATCAGCGGCAGTGCACCCGGTATTTTGCCCATTAACCTCATCATCTTCCCCATACCGAAAGGCATGGCATCAATGAGCTCCGGCCACATTGTGCCCATCAGGTCGGCAAAGCCCTGCGGTGTCATCAGCTCAATCATGGCCTCGAAGACCGCCCACTGCCGCCGCACTTCAGGATTTGGGTCCGGAAATTCATAGCCGAGATAGGACGACACAAAACGGGCCAGGTCCACGACCTCGATAGGCAGCTGTTTTTTATCCGCACTAACGCGCAACTGAAATTCGCAGCAGGGACAGAGCGCCAACACCTTTTCCGCACCTGCTGCCGCTGCTTCAACCAAGCGCTCTTTTCCGATATCCGCCGCCACCGGCGGCTCTTTTATCATCGTGAGGACGCTGCCACAACAATGGGCATTTTCTTTATTGTGTTCCATCTCCACGAATTCCACGTTGGGAATAGCTTTAATTAACTCCCGCGGCGCATCGTACACTCCGGAAACACGGCCGATATGGCAGGAATCATGCCAGGTAACAGTACAGGGCTTCTGGCCGTTGCCTTTAAGGGCAAACTCACCTTTTCTAATCTTCTCCGCAATGACTTCGCTGTAGTGCTTGGCCTTAATGTTGCATTCGATGCCCAGCTTTTCTGCCCACTCTGGATAGATGTGACGCCACATCATGTCACAGGCCGGGCAGGAGGCCACCACGGTATCTGCCCCTGCTTCCCGGACCGCGGCAATGTTCTTCTTCATCGTTTCGACAAATAAATCCCGCTTGCCGGCCACCAGCATCGGGGTACCGCAGCAGTTCTCCTTTTGACCCAGATGGGTGAAATCCACGCCGGCAGCATCCAGCAGTCTGACGCCCGCCACGCCGATGTCATGTTCCACGTAGCTGGCCGTGCAGCCGGCAAAGTACACCGTCCTGGCCTTATGATCTGGCCCGTGTTTCTCTTTAAGGTCCTCCGGGAACCAGTCTGTCCTGTCCCTGCGATAGCCGGCCCAGATATCTCCTTCTTTATGCAGCGCCGCCGCCATCATTTCAAACGGCGGGAAGGTCATCTTCTTATCTTCATCAATCAACCTGCCCCGCAGTTTCATCCAAGAGGGCTCGATGGGCAGAGATGCGGAGCAGCGCAGGTTACACAGCTCACAGGTGGTGCAGACGACAAAGGTGTCCACCATGAACTGGTCCCACTTCTCGCGACCTTCCATGTACTCACGCAGCCAGTACCATTTCCCGCGCGGGCTCTGGCTCTCCCAGCCCCGCCCGTAGAACTGGTCACATTCATCAATGCAGTAGCCACACTGGGAGCAACTGTAAGCATACCAAGCCACATCAGCGGGAATGCCTTTTACCGGCCTGGTCGGCGCTTCCCCGATATGCGTGGTAACATAATTGCCCAGCGGCCTTATCAGCGGTTCAATCGCTTCCGCAGCGCCTATAGCCAGCCCTATCCTGCTGCCATCAAGCACTTTACCGGGATTGAGAATGCCCCTGGGGTCGACTTGCCGCTTGAAGGTCCTGAGCCTGGCAATTGTTTCCGCACCGAGTATCTCGGGCGCCTTTTTGCTGAAGTAGAGTCCGGCGGCGTAGGGTCGGCCACCGTGTTTTTCGGCAATCTTCATAATGGTGAGTGACAGCGGGAAAACGAAATTGTAGCCGAGTTTTCTCTGGTCGCTGGGAATAAAACCCAGAATGACCACTTCCGCCTGGCCATTGTTGCTTTTCCGTATGATGACACCCTCCTTGACCACGGGCTGGTTTACTTTGTTCTCGATCTCGGTCATAACGTTGCCCAGACTGGAGAGCGGGACGACAATCTCCGCCGGGACCAGGCTTGGCCCAAGGCGCTTGACAATCATCAGCTTGAAGCGGTTCTGCCACTCGTGTTCGGCGATTTTCTCGTCGAGCAGTTCCGCCTGACAGGATTTCATCAGTTCGGGCAGCTTCCCCATCACAGCATCGCGGTCATTCCTGCGAAAAGCAAGGGTAGTAATATAAGCAACCGGCAACATCACCCTCTCTTCCACCGGATGTCCGTGGTGCTCCAGCAACGGCGCCTTGTTCTTCAGCTCGGCCATCTTCGGATTGATGAACATCAGCGACCACAGGGGTAACCCGGCCTCAACTATCGACTGAACGAACTGCTGTAATTTATGGGCGTCTGGGCAGCCAACGGAGACCACCTCCATATCTTCGAGCGGCATCACTCTCAGTGTCACCTCGCTTATCAGGCCGGTGATACCCCCGGCCCCGGATACCAAGTCAAGCTCTGTATCGCTGAAGGCCCTCACTTCCCCGCTGGGCAGCACTATCCGGGCGCTGACCACGTTATCGCGAAACCATCCCGCCTCATAAGAGCCAATGCCAGTTCCTCCCTGAGCCAGCCACCCCCCAACAGTCGCCGACGGGTAGCTGGTCGGATATAGCCGCAATGTCAGACCGTGCTTCTGCAATTCTTTGTCCAGCTTCTCAAATACGACGCCGGCCTGCACCGTGGCCGTCATTGCTTTAGAATCAATGCTGATAACGCGCTTCATCCGGTAAAAGTCGACCACCACGCCCTTCTTTACCGGGAGGACGCCGCCATAACCTGATGTCGCCTTGCCCCGTGGCGTCAGCGGCACATTGTTCTCGGCCGCCCATTTCACCATCTCCACTAGCTCTTCTTCGGTCTCCGGCTGGACCACCGCCTCCGGAACGGTACCGCCCATCAGCGGTTTTACCATCATTGGCATGGCAGCTATGTCATGCCCGTAGAGTTTCCTTTCCGTCCGGCGAAAGCATGCGCGGCTGCCGAATTTTTCCTCAAGGTAAGTCCGCTCTTTGCTGTCGATTTTGCTCACAATACCTCCTTAATTTTGTACCTGTTTTTGAGGGGAAACTTACGGATATCAGGTGGTCAGCCTTTCGGCCAGCTCCCGGTTCTGGGACAATGAATTAATCAGTACCTGATGAATCAGGTCACATGCCGATACAATCTTTGGGTCGGCGAGGCTGTAATATACATTTGTCCCCTCCCGACGCGGCCTTACTACACCACGATTTCGCAGCAATGCCAGATGCCGTGAGGCTACAGCATGGGGTATTTCGATGGCCTGTGCCAGTTCACCGACCAGTTTTTCACCACTCCTCAATTCATTGATAATGGCCAATCGCGTGGCATCAGCGAATGTCTTGCAGAGTTCGGCTTTCAATTTAAACAGTTCAGAATTTTGCATAATCTATGTTCCCCGACGCGTTAATATTCTTATATACTTATATACGTATATTTATATATTACGGGCAAATATTTCGTTTTTCAAGTTTTATTAAGCCCTGCTGGATTTATTCTCGGCGGATTTTTTCCCAGTTATGCAGAACCACTCCCGCCCCCACCAGCACCACCGAGGCGATTATTATAGCTAGCGCCTGGGTTTTTAGCCCGCCGATAAAGCTGTCGATTGCATTATGCACCAGTACGGTGCCCTTTTCGGCAATCGCAGCGGAAATGCCATCCCCCGGCCCGAACCCCGCAGCGAGGGTTCTGTCTATGACCGGCTGCGCGGTGGCGGAAAATACCGGACCGAAGATGACATAGGCGATAATCGCCATGACCGCCAGCACCGCTGCCGCCCAGATAAGTTTGCTGCTCCACCCCCGGCCACCCAGCACACCGACTGCCACCAGCAACAATAATGGCGCTAACCAGATAAAGTTAATCCATTTCTTCACCGTGCCAAGGTTGGAACGCACCTGCTCCAGAGCCACTATCTGCTCGCCAGTATCTCCCCCATCACTTATCAGCTGCTTTAAATCCTGCTCGGTGAAGGTCAGGCCGTCGGCAATCCCTTGCCGGATATCATCCAGAGCTTCGGCATCCGTGCCCATAATTTCACTCAGGTCCTCTTCGGTGAAAGTCAGGCCCTCCTGCACCAGTTCCCTAACTTGAGTTAGAACATTATCTTCCCCTTCTCCGCCGAAAAACTGGCTCAGTTCCGCCTCGGTTAAAATCCACTCATCGGGTATTCCCATTTCAATGAGTGGCTGAGCCAGTGCC
>CAYFVI010000266.1:0-4832 GCA_964346525.1 uncultured Dehalococcoidaceae bacterium | reverse complement strand
TGGCCTCAGAAAGCTTATCTATTCTCTTCACCTCGCCGGGGGCTTTGGTGAAATTGAATGCCTCTTTCATGGTCTCGGCATCCCCGATAACCACCGACCGGCACAGTTTTCTCACCTCCGGCTCGGCCAGCGCTTTGGTGATAATCTCCGGCCCAGAACCAGCGGCATCGCCCATGGTGATGGCCAGCAATGCTTTATCTTCTCCACTCATGACACCTCACCTCGTTCCAGATATGCTATTGATTTCACCATCGCCTCTTCCGTCCCGAAGCCCCCCGCCTTGGTGACCACCCTCATCCCCTGATACTGTCCGCCCACTAGCTCTCCCGCCGGCACCCCGGGCTCGACTTCACCATTGACCTGAATGGCCGACACTTCCAGGCGACGGCAGACCTCCAATGCGATATCACCTCCGGAGAGGAAAAGGCCGGCGAATCTGCGGGATGTCAGGATGCCGACCACAATCTCGGCCATAATCCCGGCCATCGCCTGTTTCAGGTCCGGCACATATTGGGAAAAGGTCGATGAGATGGCGAGACCTTTTCCTTCACTAATCAATCCGTCGGCTTCTTTCAGTAACTCTTCTGTATCCAGTTTCTCCACTTCCAGATTCAATATTGGAATGCTCAGCTCATCACGAGCCCTGAGCAACTGGTCAGCGGCCACCCGGTTTCTGGTGCCGACCACGGCCAGCGCCGGCCCGGTTTTCTGTTCCGGTGGCATTTTCTCCGATTTAGGTACATCTGTTAAGAGCAGGTGCATTTCCCGCGCCAGGCCACCCGAGCCGCAGAGCAGCCAGCGACCTTCAGCAAGGGAGGCCGCCCGGGCAATGCTATTGAGATGCGACTGCTCCGTAACATCGCAGACCAAGACGTCTTCCGGTTTATCACTGATGACCTGTCTGAGTGACTCCGGCCCGGCCTCAATCTCGGCAACGGAAACTCCGCCGACTTTACCGTGCATGAACTTCTCCAGCAGCCGGAGGATACTTGATTCCTTTACCGGGGATATCGGGTCGCTGGCAAACTGGGTCTCCGCCACTGGCACTCCGTTCACCAGTAAAACTCCGTTAACCGTGGTCCTCCCCACTGCCGGAAAAGCCGGTGCCAGCACCACCTTATCGCTGGACATGGCCTCAGCCGCCACCTGAAGCTCCTCCCCGATGTTCCCCCTGAGGGTGGAGTCTATCTTTTTGTAAACGGCCCTCCCCGCCATAGCCCGCATCGCCTGACGCACCCGCGCCCGGGCGATTTCCGGGGCCTCGGCGCGGCTGTTGGTGGTGATGACCAGCATCGCGGCGTCGCTGGAGAAATCCGGGTCCAGAACTACCACCGTGCCAAACCCCAGGCGGGCAAAATAACCGCTGCTGTCCATGGCGCCGGTCAGGTCATCGGCTACGATACCCAGCTTCTGTGCCGCCACTAAAACCCCTCCAGTCAGGGATAAAGTATGACTTTGCCCACCTTACCACCCGCGGCCATTTCAATTCCTTTGGCAAAGTCCGCCAGCGGCATGCGGTCGGTGATGACCGGCATTGGGTCGAATTTCCCCGAGTCCATCAGTTTCTGCATCTCGTACCAGGTGTCCCACATCATCCGCCCCGTGCTGCCGAAGACCCTGGCCTCCTTGTAGATAATATTGGCGGTGAGGTCAAGCGTCACCGGGTCCGAGGGCAGCCCCACTAGGCTGACCCTGCCGGCCCGCCGTACCACCTCGAATGCTCCCTGAATTCCCCTGGGATTGCCGCTGATATCTATGGCCACGTCAACGCCCAGCCCGCCGGTGGCATCGCGGATGGCCTTGACCGCATCCTCCTTGGCCGGATTTAGGCAGACGGCGTCAGGGGCGAACTGGGGGACCATCTTCAACCTCGTCTCTGAAGGCTCGACGGCAAATACCCTGCTGGCGCCCCAGGCATTGATGGAGCCGAGCCCCATGAGGCCGATAGGCCCGCAGCCGAAGACGGCCACGCTGCGGTTATTTATCTCACCTTTGAGAATGCCGTTGACCGCCACTCCCCAGGGCTCCAGAATGGCCCCCATGTCGGGATTGGTGTCCTTGGGGAGCTTCCAGCAGCAAACGGCCGGGATTTTGGCGTATTCGGCAAAGACTCCGTCGGTATGCACGCCAACTATCGCCATATTCTGGCAGATATGCTGCAGCCCGGTCTTGCACATAAAGCAGGTCTCGTCCGGGATATGGGTCTCCACCGCCACCAGGTCGCCCACCGCGAAATCAGTTACCTGCCCGCCGACCTTCACCACCTCGCCGCAGCACTCATGGCCGAAAATCATCGGCGGTTTGATTCTGGCCTGGGCGAAGGGAGTCCACTCCATGATATGGATATCCGTGCCGCAGATAGCCGCGGCTTTCACCTTGATAAGGACATCGCGCGGCCCCGGTTCCGGGACATCAACATCCATCAGCTTTGCGCCGGGAGCTGCTTTTTCTTTAACCACTGCTTTCATAGTGCTCGGTCTGCCTCCTTTTCATCGCTGTTTTGATTATACGCCAGCCGTTTTTCAGCGGCAAGCACACGTAACCCCATATGACAGGTAATGGAAGTAGATAAAAGGCATTTACACCTTTAATAACTCCGTCAGGTCAAAGAGGGCGTAGTAAGCGGCCCTCCGCTTCATCTGGTAAAGCCGCCCGGAATAGCTCTGAACCGCATGTACATTGGCCTTATCGCTGTCAATGGCGATGAATACCGTGCCGGGCACCATGCCGCTTTCCGGTTCCACACCGCTTTCGCCCTCAATGCCGATGCCCACCGTGGCCCCCAGCTTTTGGCGTGCCAGTACGGCCATGTTTCTGGCCACCTCAGCTCTGTCCTCGCCCTTAACCAGCTCAAAGTCAAGGCCCAGCGCTATTTTAACTTCATCGGTCGTGGCCATAAAACCGCCCTTGAAATAGCGCTCGCTATCGGTCGCCGTGGCCAGCGTATGGGTCAGGAAACCGCCGCTGATCGACTCGGCAACGGCCAGCGTCAGGCCTTTTTCGACAAGAGCTCTGCCCGCTGCCCCCTCCTGGGTATCACCGTCCACCCCCCAGATGATGTCGCCCAGAATCGACCTGACGTCGGCCTCGCGACCATTGATCATCTTCTGCGCTTCTTCCCTTTTTTTTGCCTTGGCGGCGATGCGGATATAGATGCCGTCGAGCTTGGCATAGGTCGCCAGCGTCGGATTCGACGAGGGCGTCAGGTCTGCCAGCATCTCGTCAACCTTGGCCTCCGATGTGCCAAAGGTCTTGATCATGCGCGTCAGGATGACTGCACCCGTCTTCTTCTGCAGTCTGGGCAGGACCTGGTTTTCCCACATATACTGCATCTCTCCCGGAGGGCCAGGCATGGTCACGATTATCTTTCCCTCTTTTTCCACCCACCACCCCGGGGCGGTGCCCTGGGGGTTGACCAGCGCCGTGCAAGAAGGGATAAGCGTTGCCTGCCTTATGTTGCTCTGCGGCATCTCTATTCCCCGCCGGGCAAAGAAATTTATCAGGGCCTGTTTCAACTGCGGGTCCACCGTCATCTTCTCTCCCAAGAGCGCTGCAATGGCGTCGCGGGTGAGGTCGTCCTGCGTTGGGCCGAGGCCGCCGGTGGTGAGAATGAGGTCCGACCGGTTCCATGCCTGTTTGAGGACACCCTGCAACCGGGCCGGATTATCGCCCACCGCCGAAGTATAATAGAGGTCGATGCCGAGCACGGATAGCTGGCCGGCCAGATAAGAGGTGTTGGTATCAACTATCTCACCGAGGAGCAATTCCGTGCCGATGGAAATGATTTCCGCTTTCATTGGGTACCTTTCACCGTTCCCTGAGGAATATTGCCACCAATTATAGCAGTAATATCTTCTGTACCGCAAACGTCGCCCTTGACACGGAGCAGGCAGTTTGGGTAACCTTGCTGATGGTGAGCTATCTCACCGCACCGGTAATTTCACAGAAGGAGGATTTTATACTTTGGGACTCAACGCAACCTATAACCTGAAAAGGAGACTGAAAGCCGGCGAGAAGGTTTTCGGGCAGCTCGTCGGGCCGGGGGGCGACCCGGCGAAAACGGTCCGGGCGCTGAAAGACCTCGGCGACGGGTATGTGATGCTGGAGACGGAGCATAGCCTTATCGACAAGGAGACAATCTGGGAATATGTCCAGGTCTGCCATGAGATGGATATGCCCCTTTTGATGCGTACCGAGGACAAGGCCGCGTTCTACCGTTGTTATCTGGATGCCGGCGTGAACGGGCTGATGCTGCCTTTGGTCAATACCGTGGAGGACGCCGTCCATGCCGTTAATATGGCCTACTTCCCGCCCATCGGACACCGGGGTACCGGCATCGGCCTGAGCCCCTATCAGATCGACTCTCAGGACCTGACCAAGGTCCCTTTTCGCTCCCTTCTGGACTATATCAACAACAATACCATGCTTCTTCCCCAGACGGAGAGCCTGGAGAACATCAGCAACCTGCACCGCATCCTGAGCCTGGATGGCATCGATGCCACCCTAGTCGGCCCGTTTGACCTGGCGCTCAACATGGGCGGCATAGACCCCAATGCCACCGGCATAGAGATGGTGACCACCCCGGCCATGGAGGAGAAGTACCGTCAGGTCCTTGAGATATGCCGGAAGGCAGGCAAAGCGGCCGGCATCGGCGGCTTCACCCCTGAAGTGCTGGCGAAATGGGCGAAGGAGGGATACAGCATTTTGGCTGTCGGCTACGTCATCAACGGCAATGTCGAAGCGGTGCGCCCGATGGTAGAGAAAGCGCGCGAGCTTATTGGCTGAAGGTATCAATTATGAAATCACACGCTGTTATGACAGGCAAGGAGGAA
>CAYFVI010000265.1:0-7243 GCA_964346525.1 uncultured Dehalococcoidaceae bacterium | reverse complement strand
GCCGGGGAATGGAACGTTCACGGAAATATCGGTCTGGTGGTGGGGGCCACCTACCCCGATGAACTGAAAATCATCCGCGAGCAGCACCCTGATATGCCGCTCCTGATTCCCGGCGTCGGCGCCCAAGGGGGAGACCTGGAACTCACCGTGCGTTACGGCGTTGACCGCCACGGCGAGAAAGCGATTATTAACTCATCAAGGCAGATCCTCTATGCCTCACGTGAAAAAGATTTCGCTCAGGCAGCGCGCCGGGCGGCGGCTGCCCTGAAGGAGCAAATCAACCGGGTCAAAGAGTCTATTTCCTGACCCTTCGTTCCAGCCTGGAGTCACCGCTATGGATATGAAACTGGGCGATACCGTCCGTTTGAAGAAAAAGCATCCCTGCGGCAGCTATGAATGGCAGGTGGTCCGACTTGGCGCTGACATCGGCATAAAATGTTTACAGTGCCAGCATCGCGTGCTCCTGCCCAGAGCCGTTTTCGAGCGCAGGGTAAAGGCCATTATCCCCGGAAAACCACCTGTGCCCGGAAAAACCGCTGCTGAACGCATGAGGGAGCTTGAGGAAAAACTATCCGATTTGCTGGCGCGCTGGCCCGCCCATTCAGTGCCGCTGCATATGTGGCAGCAGCGCGAGGACCTGGAAGATGAACTAGCTCAACTGGAGAAGGATACGGAGAGAAAAACAAAGGATAAATAGGGACAGTTACCAGCAAGTCCGCTGCATAATCGACCTAAAAAGTGTGCTGCTTATAGGCCTTGGGATGCGCATCAAGGATTTCGAGTTCAATCTGCGTGAGCTGGCTGGCTCAACGGGTGATTTCGGCACCCTTTTCCCACTGGCTATCGGTTATTTCGCGGTTAACGGACTGAACCCGGCTGGCCTTCTGGTGATAATGGGACTGGCCAACATAATAACCGGTGTCGTTTACCGCCTGCCCATGCCCATAGAGCCGAAGAAAGTGTTAGCTGCCACGGCTATCTCCCAGAGATGGCCTCCCTCTCTGGTCTATGCGACGGGCTTTGGCACTGGTGTCATATGGCTGATACTCTCCTTCACCGGACTGGTTAAAAAGATAGCCACCGTTACCCCCAGGAGCGTGGTAAGGGGTATTCAGGTGGCGCTTGGTATAATGCTGGCTGTTGAAGGGTTCAAGATGGTTTCCACGGGCTGGATTCTCGGGGTCGTTTCCATTTTCATCGTGGTTCTGCTCCGAAACAGCCGGTATGCGCCGGCGGCTTTGGTTTTGATGGTTCTTGGAATTGCGGTGATGGGTTTCAAAGGTGAACTTGCCGGCGTAGCCAATGTGGGCATTACCGCACCTCCCGTTACCACCTTTAAACCAATCGAGATATGGCAGGGCTTGGTGTTGGCCGGTTTTGCCCAGATAGCATTGACAGCCACCAATGCCGTCATCGCCACCAGCGCTCTCATTACCGAGTACTTTCCAGGTAAGACGGTATCTGAGAAGAAGTTGGCGCTGGACCACGGTTTCATGAACATTACCTCGCCCTTTTTCGGTGGTATGCCGATGTGCCACGGTGCCGGAGGCCTGGCGGGGCAGTACTATTTTGGGGCCAGAACCGGTGGCACCAATATTATCGAAGGCCTAATCGAAATAAGCATGGGGCTTTTCCTGGCAGGTTCCATCGCCACCCTTTTCGTTCTGTTTCCCACCAGTATTATCGGCGCTATGCTGCTTTTGGTGGGCATCCAGCTAACGGGGTTTGCCCGGAGCATTAAGTCAAGGGAGCTACCCATAATGGCACTGGTCATCGCTCTGAGCTTGCTGACCAATATGGCCATCGGCTTTATGGTGGCGCTGTTAGTATTCCATGCCATAAAACGATGGGGGAAGGATAACAAATATTTCCGCTGGATGGTGGACATTTAGATGCGCTCTGCTTCTGTTTGCGGACAATCAGTTTTGGGGAATCTTAATATAAAATGACTCGCCGCATAATGCATATAGATTTGGATGCTTTCTTCGTCTCCGTGGAGCAGGTGCTCCGTCCGGAACTGAAGGGCAAACCGGTGGTCGTCGGCGGCCAGCCTGATAGAAGGGGCGTCGTGGCCGCCGCTTCCTATGAGGCCCGCGCTTACGGTGTGCATTCCGCCATGCCCTTGCTCACCGCCAGCCGTCTTTGCCCGCAGGCTGTATTCATCGAGGGCAACTATAAACGCTATCGCCAGGCCTCGGAGAAGTTCATGGCCATTCTGGCCGATTTCTCCCCCTACCTCGAGCCCCTGGGCATCGACGAAGCCTATCTCGATGTTACTGGATTTGAATCGCTCCACGGCTCCATACAAAAGATGGCGCAGAAGATAAAGCAGCGCGTGAAGGATGAGCTGGGCATCTGTGCCTCAATCGGCATCGCCAGCAGCAAAATCGTGGCCAAAGTTGCCTCGGACCTATCCAAGCCGGATGGATTGCTGGAGGTACAGGCAGGAGATGAGCGCGCTTTTCTGGCAACGTTGCCGGTAGCCAAATTGCCCGGCATCGGTAAAAAGAGCGAACAGGTATTGAAAGGCCTAGGCGTGAGCACTATCGGGCAACTGGCCGACCTGTCTTTAGGTGAACTCGAACGCTACTTCGGCGCCTGGGGCAAGCTGCTCCATGACCATGCCAATGGCATCGGCGATGACAGAGTGGAACCCCCCACCGCGGCCAAGTCCACCAGCCGTGAGACCACTTTTACCAGAGATACCAAGAATCCCTCGTTCTTGAAGGCAACGCTGCGTTATCTCAGCGAACGGGTGGGCAGCGATTTGCGCCAGAAGGGTAAATTGGCTCGATGTGTTGCCCTTAAACTGAGATATGCTGATTTCACCACCATCACCCGTCAGCAGACCCTTTCCCAGGCCACCGATGCCGACCAGACCATCTTTGAAACCGGTTTGAAACTGCTGAAGAACGAATTATCAAAGGAAAGGCTGGCGGTCCGGCTTATCGGCATCGGCGCGTCGCATCTGGTAGAGATTGGCAAGCAGCCGGATATGCTGGACGCGACCGGCCAGAGGCTGGAAAAGCTAAATGCGGCCATCGACCGCATACGCAAGAAGTATGGCTTCACCGCCATACAGACGGGAAGGACGCTTCAACTGAGGGATATCTTCCCGGAAAGCGATGACGGCTATACTCTGCACACGCCCAGCTTGTCCAGGTAAATAAGCCTTCATTAAATCCAGCTTTTCCGCGGGTGAGGTAGATAGAATACCCCCTCTTGTAATCTCCACTTGCAGCAGCTATAATAGTGATAACTTTTTACCATAAGGAGACCCGTCATGCCATCCTACGCCTTTTTTAAGAACCAAATTGTACCGCTTGCTGAAGCCAGGATAAGCGTTATGACCCACGCCATCCATTACGGTACCGCCATCTTTGAGGGCATCCGGGGCAACTGGAACGATAAGCAAAAGCAGATATTTATCTTCCGCCAGAAAGAGCACTACCAGCGACTTGTCAACGGCTGCAAGGTAATGAGAATGAACCTCCCCTACAGCATCGACGAGATGTGCCGGATAACGGTGGAACTGGCCCAGAAGTGCGCCTTTGAGCAGGATATTTACGTACGCCCGCTGGCCTACAAGTCCGCAGAGGCCCTTGGTGTTCGCGTCCACGACATAGAGGATGACTTCACCGTATTCATCATCCCCTGGGGTCGGTACATAGACGTCGATAAGGCGAGGTGCACGGTTTCCGCCTGGCAGTGCCCGACCGATAATTCCATTCCACCCCAGGTAAAGATAATGGGCCATTATGCCGGCAACGCCTTGGCCAAGTCGGACGCGGTGGAAAAGGGCTTTGACGAGTGCATTATGCTCAACCAAGATGGCTACGTGGCGCAGGGCAGCGGCGAAAATATCTTTCTGGTCATCAACGGGAAGCTGGTCACGCCGCCCACCTGGAACAATATTCTGCCAGGCATCACCCGCGACTGTGTCATCACGCTGGCCAAAAACGAACTCGGTATTGAGACTTTAGAGAGACCGGTGGACCGCCTTGAGCTCTTCCTGGCTGATGAGGTCTTTCTCACCGGCACGGCAGCCCACGTCACGCCGGTTGCAGAAATAGACCATCGTCAGGTAGGTGATGGGGAGATTGGTAAAATAACCAAGCAGTTACAACAAATCTACGCTGATGTAATACGCGGGGACAACGCCAAATACTCAGACTGGTGCACAACAGTTTACCGCAAATAGATTAATCCTGAACCGGCCCAACCTGAAAGGACTTCGTCAGGCAGAGAACCTGGCTGCTGTGCTCCAGAGCCGTTGTCAAATTATAGGCTTCCTCCAGCAACTGTCCGATGGCAAAGCTGCCGTGATTGTGCACCATAATTATGTGGTGCTCCTTTAATGCCCTGGCCACAATATCCGCCAAGCATTCTTTTTCCAGTTCATCGCTCCAGCCCACCACGGGGACAGGGCCAATAAGCGGGAAATCTTCCCCACTGGGCGTGATTTCTTTATCCGTCAACGAGAGCGCTACGGCGTGGGGTGGATGGGCATGAACGATGGCGAGAGCCTGCGTTTCACGGTATATCGCCCGGTGAATATTCAGATCGGTTGAGGCTAATGGTGTCGACCGGCTGTTCTTGCAGACGCCGGTCTCGATCAGGTCATTCTCACTCAGGCAATTGAGCATACCGCCGCGGCGGGTAATGATGACCTGCTCTCCCAACCTGATGCTGAGATTGCCACTGTTTGAGGAAACTAGACCCCGGGCAAATAAGTCCCGACCTACCGTCTGAAACTGTTCTGAAATCATAGCTCTCTTTTCCTGTTATACTGCATTGGCATTGCCCACTTCAACTTTTCCCAAGCACAGGCTATAAATAATTTATACCTGTTGCCCAGAAAAATCAAATCAAGTTTATAATGGCGAGTACGGAAAAAGCAAATCGAGCTATGATTTTTAACACTTTTAAGCTGGCTTTCCCATCTGCCGGATTACGGCAATAACCCTCCCCTGGATTTCAATATTTTCCGGTTCAGTATAGATTGGTTGCATCTGGCTATTCGCCGGTTGGAGGCGCACGCGCCCGGGCTCTATATAGACTTTCTTCAGTGTGACTTCCTTCTCCGCTTTGAGCCAGACCGCCGCCATCTCGCCGTTATCCACCGTATTGACATACTGCATCAGCACCATATCACCATCATTTATCAGGGCATCAATCATCGACATGCCCTTGACCCTCAATGCGTAGATTTTCTGCCTGCCCCGGATAAAGCCGGCCGTTACCTCAAGGAAATCAGCGCCCGCCGCTGCGTCCCAGGTCTCCGAATCAGGCACCGGAATCGGTTCCCCGGCGGCTATCTGCCCGATTATCGGCACCTGCACCCTCAACTGTGACGCTGAGGCCCGGCCCGGCAGTTCGATTCCGCGGGATACTTCCGGGTCGCGGCGAATGTGCCCTTCTTTTTCCAGCACCTTCAGATGATAATCAACCACTGACGTTGAGCTGATGCCGCATCCGCCCTGTATATCCCTGACCGTTGGCGGATAACCCTTTTCCTCCATGAACTGAAGGATAAAATCAACTATTTGTTTTCTTTTAACTGACAATTGACTTTTCATCTTCCATCTCTACCGAGAAGAACAATTGTTCTATATCAAATTTATAATAAATGGAAGACGTTGTCAATATTATCAAGAAGAGAAATGGTAAACAGGCAGGCGTTTCTTAGCGCCGCCCGGCTTGTGACAGCACCTGCTGAGCTTGCAGAGTCTCCAGGGCCAGCTTGTCCATCTCAAGCTGCACCGGTATGGGGTAATCGCCGGTGAAACAGGCCAGGCAAAAATGGTCTTCAGGTAAAGCAACCGCCTTCAGCAGGCCATCTATGCTGAGATAGCCCAGCGAATCCGCGCCAATAAACCGGCAAATCTGTGGTATTGACTTCTGGGCGGCTATCAGCTCGCTGCGGGTGGCCATGTCCACGCCGAAGAAACAGGGATAGCGGATAGGTGGAGCACAGATGCGCATATGGACCTCTTTGGCTCCAGCACGACGCAGTTCTTTAATCACGCTCGGGGTGGTGGTGCCGCGAACAATGCTGTCATCCACCACCACCAGCCTCTTGCTGCTGAGCATGCGGGGGAGAGGATTGAACTTCAACTTGACGCCCAGGTCCCTGATGCGCTGGTCGGGTTCAATAAACGTTCGCCCTACATAGCGGTTTCTGATCAATCCCTCGCCAATCGGGACGCCGGACTTTTGGGCGTAACCGATGCCGGCGCTGGTTGCCGAATCAGGTACACCCACCACGAGGTCGGCTTCCACCGGGTGTTCCTCTGCCAGCCCCGCGCCCATTGCCTGCCGCGCTGGAGAGAGCAGCCGGCCGTTTATTACGCTATCGGGGCGGGCAAAATAAATATACTCGAAGATGCACAGTGCCTTTCGACCACCCCTGCCGGGATAACTTTCAATACCATTTGCGTTGATTTTAATGATTTCACCCGGCTCAACCTCACGGATAAAGCCGGCACCGATGTGGTCAAGGGCGCATGTCTCTGAGGCGACAACCCAGCCGCCATCAAGTTTGCCCAAGCACAGCGGACGCACCCCCAACGTGCCACGGACAGCGAAGAGCGTGTCCCTGGTAAGCAGCGTCAGCGAGTAGGCTCCATGCAGCCGGCTCATGGCATAACGTATCTTTTCCACCCAGTCACTCCCCGGTGAGGCATGGATGAGGTTGGCGATTACCTCGCTATCAGTGGAGCTCTGAAAGGTGTAGCCCTGCTCGGAGAGTTGTTCAAAAAGGAATTCGGCATTGACTATATTGCCATTGTGGGCTATGGCGATGGTATTATTGCCTTTGCCCACCGCCATGGGCTGGGCATTGCATTCCCTATTGGAGCCTCTGGTGGAATAACGGTTATGACCGATGGCCATATGGCCACTGAGCTGGCTGAGCGCTTCTTCGGTGAAGACCTGAGCCACCAGGCCCATCCTAGCGTAAACGCTGACTGTCCTGCCATCGGCGGTGGCAATACCGCTGCTTTCCTGACCCCGGTGCTGTAGGGCAAAGAGGGCAAAATAGGTAAGGCGGGCTACATCTTCATTGGGGGCATAAACACCGAAAACGCCGCAGCTTTCTTGCAACTTGTCCAGCTTCTTATCTCCGGTCCCGATTGACCCTACCACTCTTAATTATATCGCTCATTGACCGCCGGGTCAACTAAACGCGCTCCTGCCAGCGCCTGATAATTTTTTAAGCCAGCCGGTAACCCTCTTCATAGCT
>CAYFVI010000264.1:0-2165 GCA_964346525.1 uncultured Dehalococcoidaceae bacterium | reverse complement strand
TGTCCGCGGAAAATCGGAGCGGAAGTGTGCGCCGCGACTTTCCTCTCGCAGCAATGCCGCCTCGGCCATCAGTCTGCCGGTCAGCACCAGGTTGTGTAACTCATGGGAGGGGCGGCCGGTGGGGGTTGGCAATGAATGCTGCCAGGCTGCCAGAATGTCGGTTGCCCGGGATAGGCCATCGCCATCCCGTATGGCACCAACATTATCCCAGATGAGCTGCTGCAGGCTGGCAAAACCGGGCGCGGGGACTGATTTTACCACCTTTCTCTCGCTGAGTTTGCGGTGGACCTCCTGACGTTTCGATGTAGAAGATGAATCTGTTTTAGTTTTTCTAGCTGTTTTATCCATGATGCGCTTGCTGAAGACGACCACCTCCAGCATGGAGTTGGAGGCGAGACGGTTCGCCCCGTGCACGCCGGTGCAGGCGGTTTCGCCGGTGGCGAAAAGTCCGGAGACATTCGTCTCTCCCCAGGTATTGGTCCTGACGCCGCCCATCATATAGTGGGCTGCCGGTGCCACCGGAACCATCTCCCTGGTGATATCGAGGCCGTGGTCAAGGCAGAAACGGTAAATATTGGGGAAGCGGGTGGTAATCAGGTTGGGAGAAAGGTGGGTGACATCAAGATAGACCTGCTCCGAACCGGTCTTTTTCATTTCATGGAGGATGCTGCGTGCTACCACATCACGCGGCGCTAGGTCACCCTGTGGCGTGTATTCGGGCATGAACTGATGTCCTTCGGCATTGCGCAGAATGCCGCCCTCACCCCGGACCGCTTCCGAAATGAGGAAAGGCATTACCCCTGGAAGGTGCAGGGCGGTGGGGTGAAACTGGAAAAACTCCATATCGATTATCTCCGCCCCGGCCTTGAAAGCAAGGGCAACACCGTCGCCGGTGGCGATGTCGGAGTTGGTATTGAATTTAAAAAGCTGTCCCGCGCCCCCGGTGGCCAGAATGAGGTGCTGGCATTCAAATATGCCCATAGAACCGGTGAGGCAGTCAAGCACGCGTATACCTTGCACGGAACCTTTCTCAACGATAATTTCCATCGCCTGATTATGCTCTCTTACCGGTATTTTAGCGGCGCTAACCCGTCGACTGAGGGTGACCTCAATGTGCTCTCCGGTGGCATCGCCGCCGGCATGTAAGATGCGGGGAACGCTGTGGGCAGCCTCCATGGTTAGTGCTATCCTGCCGTTCAGGGTATCAAACGGGACGCCAAAATTGACCAGCTCCGCGATTCGTGCCGGGGCCTCATCGACCAGAATGCGTACTGTCTCCTCATCGCACAGGCCGTCTCCGGCGGCTATGGTGTCTTTGAAGTGCAGGTCCGGGGAATCATCCCGGCCGATGGCGGCAGCAATACCTCCCTGGGCATGTCTGGTATTGCAGTCTTCAATGCTGCCTTTGGTTATGACAAGCACGCTGCCCTGCTCCCGGGCAAGCAGCGCCGTATAGAGGCCGGCGATACCGCTGCCCACGATGATGTAATCATAGCGATCCATCTGCTATTGCTCTTGGCGTTGGCCGGCAATGCTGTTTCGGGCAATGCGGATGGTCCCACCCGATTCGATTTTCAGGACGACACTGTCATCGCTCAGGCTCTCCACGACGCCGTAGATGCCGCCGGTGGTGATAACCTTATCGCCGCGCTTGAGTTCCTGCATCAGTTCCTGGTGTCTTTTCTGCTGCCGGCGTTGCGGTCGAATGATGAGGAAATAGAAGATAGCTACCAGCAGGACGATGAAGATGATGAGTGTCCAGTCGAAGCCTCCACCTTCCGCCCCTTCCGGCGGCGGCCCGCAGCCGCCGAGTACCGCCAGAAATGTAACCAGCATACCTGTCAACAGTCCATATTTCACCATTATCCCTCCTTACTTCGATGTAATAACCGTGCCCTGCAATGACCAGGGGCTCGTCTTTTCTATCCGAACGTTTACCAGCTCTCCCAGATAATCATGATGGTCATCGCGGAAAAAGACCAGTTTGCCGGTGCGGGTCCTTCCCTGCCATTTGCCTTTTGTTCTGGACTCGACCAGAATTTCAACCGTTCTGCCGAGCAGCTGCCCATTGATTTCAGCGGCGATTTTTTCCTGAAGCTGCTCGATAATATTCAATCTTTCCTTTTTCACCGGCACTGGGACATCGTCTTCAAGCTCTCTGGCTG
>CAYFVI010000263.1:0-7506 GCA_964346525.1 uncultured Dehalococcoidaceae bacterium | reverse complement strand
AGTCTCTGAAGTAGCATGTCTAACTTGCGGAGGCGGCTGTGGTGAGAGAGACCAGAATACTCTGCTGGAATGTCAACGGCATACGGGCAGCGCAGCGGCATGGGCTTATTGAGTGGCTGCAGAAAGAGTCGCCGGACATTCTCTGCCTGCAGGAAACGAAGGCCAGTCCTGACCAGCTTGATGTCAGCCTGCGCGAGCCTCCGGGCTACCACGTAGACTGGAACTACCCGGAACGGAAGGGCTACGGCGGCGTGGCTACCTTTACCCGAGAAAAACCTTTGAGCAGCAGCACCAGCCTTGGCGTTGCAGCCTTTGACATTGAAGGCAGAGTCATCATCAGCGAATATCCCGATTTCACCCTTTTCAATGTCTATTTTCCTAATGGCAAGAAAGACGACATCAGGCTGAAGTACAAGATGGATTACTACGATGCCTTCTTCGACTTCATCGAGCCCCGACGTGGAAAGGGCGACCGACTTATCATATGCGGCGACTTCAACACCGCGCACCAGGAGATAGACATCGCCCGGCCCAAGGAGAACGAGAAGATTTCCGGCTTTCTGCCCATGGAGCGGGCCTGGCTGGACAAGCTGGTGGCGCACGACTATGTGGACACCTTCCGCCATTTTCATCCGGAGCCGGACCAGTATACCTGGTGGGATTTGAAAACAAGGGCCAGGGAGAGGAACGTTGGCTGGCGTCTGGACTACTTTTTCGTCACGGCCAACCTGCTGCCATCGATAAATCAGGCGTTCATTATGCCCGAGGTTATGGGCTCCGACCACTGTCCCGTCGGCCTGACATTTAGCCTGCCGTAGGCAAATTATGGCACTGCTTGACCTGATAAAAGGGAGGAGAAGCGTCCGCCGTTTTCTGGACCGGCCTGTGGAGCGTGAGAAGCTCATGACCTGTCTGGAGGCGGCACGGGCAGCCCCCTCCGCCTGCAATTCCCAGCCGTGGCGGTTCATCGTCGTCGACGACCCGGAGCTGAAAGAAAGGCTATGTGAAAGAGCTTTCCGCGGTATCTACTTCATCAATACCTTCTGCAAACAGGCGCCGGTAATCGTGGTCATTATCTCGGAGAAGGGCAAGTTCCTGGCTCGTATCGGGGGTATGTTCCGGGGGACAAGATACTATCTCATTGACATCGGCATCGCCGGCGAGCATTTTGTCCTGCAGGCGGAAGAACTAGGGCTCGGCACCTGCTGGATAGGCTGGTTCAATGAAAAGGCGGTAAAGAAGGTGCTCAACATCCCGAAAGAGAAAAAGATAGACGTCCTGATTGCGCTGGGCTATTACGATAAAAAGAAGGTAAAAGCAAAGCACGACCGGGAGCCGCTGGAGAAAATCGCCTCGTTTAACTCCTACTGAGCTATAAAAAATTGGAGGCGACGACCGGATTCGAACCGGTGAATAGGGGTTTTGCAGACCCCCGCCTTATCCACTTGGCTACGTCGCCTCTGGAGCGGAAGACGAGATTCGAACTCGCGACCCTCTCCTTGGCAAGGAGATGCTCTACCGCTGAGCCACTTCCGCTTTCTATTTTATTGGTGCCGAAGGGGGGATTTGAACCCCCACGAGCTTGCGCTCACTAGCCCCTCAAGCTAGCGCGTCTACCAGTTCCGCCACCTCGGCCCTGCCTTATCTGGCAGGAGTGGGAGGACTCGAACCCCCGACCGGCGGTTTTGGAGACCGCTGCTCTACCAAACTGAGCTACACTCCTCCTTTTCAAGCTTTATATTTTAACATAAGTGTCAATTAATGTGAAGTAAGCACCCGTCCCTTCAGCACCCCGGTATGTTTCCCTTTCTCCACCACTGCAGCGCCGTTGACCAGCACATAGTCAATCCCGATGGGGTACTGCTTCGGCTGGTCAAAAGTGGCGGTATCAGCGATTGTCTCCGGATTGAGGACCACCAGGTCGGCGGCTAATCCTGCCTTGATTAGACCGCGGTCGTGCAGACCGAGGCGCTGTGCCGGTGCCGCCGATATGTGGCGGATAACTTCCTCCAGACTGAGCACGCCCAGTTCGCGGCTGTAGCGGGCGATATAGCGGGGGAAAGTGCCCCAGGCGCGGGGATTGGGCCTGTCCCCGACGAGAATGCCGTCGCTGCCCGACATGTGGCATGGGTGCTTCATGATGCGCTGCATATCCTCCTCGTTTCCCAGCAGGCTGAGGTGTCCCACCGCCAGCTCCTCCTCCCGAAGAAGGTCGCAGGCAAACTGGACCACCTCCTTGTCGGCCATTTCCGCTGCCGCAAGTATAGTTTTACCAACATAAACGCTGTTTTTCGCCGAGGGCACGCAGGTCAGGACGACTTTGTCCCAGGGCGGATTTTTGACCCTTATATCGGCACATATCTTTTCCCTCGTCTCTTTATGGCCAAGCCTCTCTAGGATAGCCTCCGGGCCGCCCTCATGTGCCCAACGTGGCAGGAATACCAGGAGCAGAGTGCTCTGGGCGATGTAGGGGTAGCTGTCAAAGGTAACGTCAACGCCCTTTGCTCTTGCTTCGTCAATAAGCGCCAGCATCTCGGCTGACGTGCCCTGTGGGGTGGGGTATGACACCGAGAAGTGAGAGAAATGCGTCTTAACTCCGGCCTTTCCGGCAATACGCAGCACTTCTTCAATGGCCGTAATGAGGCCGAGGTCGTTTTTCCGCACGTGCCAGACGGTAACGCCGTCGTGCTCGGCAACCACCTCGCTGATTTTTATTAGCTCTTCCTCGCTGGAATAACGGCAGGGGAAATAGTCAAGCCCGGTGGAGAAGCCGACCGCCCCTTCTCTCATCCCCTGTGCCAACAGCTCCTGCATCCCGGCCATTTCCCCGGCGGTGGCGGCCCGGTCAACGAAGCCCATCGTTTCCAGGCGCAAGGCATTATGGGGCAAGAGATAGGCCACATTGATGGCCACCTTCCGGTCAAAGCGGGCCAGAAATTCCGCAACTGAGTTCCAGTTCCAGGCGATATCCGGGTTGCCGTTCAGACCGGCGAGGTAGCGGCGCATCATAATTAGGTTATCCGGCGACAGCGGGGCGTAGGACAGACCGTCCAGTCCCAGCAGGTCGGTGGTGACGCCCTGCATCACCTTGGCCTCATGCCTGGGGTTGGCCAGTATCATGACATCGGAATGGGTGTGCAAGTCGATGAAGCCCGGGCAGACCACAAGTCCGGCGGCGTCAATCACCCGGCTTGCCCGGGAATTATCGAGCCGACCGATGGCCGCGATTCGGTCACCTCGTATGCCGATATCACCATAATACCAGGGGCCACCGGAGCCATCGATTATCCGGCCTCCCTGTATAATAAGGTCGAACATGCTTCCTCCTTAATAAGATACATTCCTGTTTTAGACTGTGGCACAAGTTTACTGCATAGAGGACCGCCGGTCAAACTATGTTGATTCCCATAGTTTGACGAAAGGAAAGCGTGTAGCGTAAAGTATTGAGGACAGTTCAGGCCAATAATTATCCCGGCGGAACTGTTTTCCATTTTGCTAGTATGAGTTAAGGAGGAGGTCTTATATATGTCTTTTGGTTCTGGTAAATACACCTATGAACTGGTGGACGGCTGGGCGAAGTTGCCAGAGGGGGCGTCATTCTTGGACATAGGCGGCATATCCATCGATGCCCAGGACAGGGTCTATGTTCTGAACCGGAGCGCCGAGCACCCGATAATGGTCTTCGACCGCGAAGGCAATTTTCTGAGGTCATGGGGAAAGGGGCTGTTCAAGCGTGCTCATGGGAGCGGCGTCGGCCCCGATGGCGCCATCTACTGCACCGACGATAAAAACCATACCGTGCGCAAGTTCAGCCCGGAAGGGGAAGTGCTCATGACGCTGGGTAACGAGGACCAGCCCTCGGATACCGGCTATGTCGAGGAATACCTTGACTTCTTCTGGAGCCTGAATACGATTGCCCGGGGCGGCCCGCCATTCAACCGCCCCACCGGGGTATCTGTAGCTGATACGGGGACAATCTATGTAGCCGATGGCTACGGCAACGCCCGGATACACAAGTTCACTCCTGATGGCAAGCTGCTGCTTTCGTGGGGTGAGCCGGGCTACGGTCCGGGCGAGTTCCGGCTGCCGCACGATGTCTTTGTCGATAAGCAGGAGCGGGTGTGGGTTCCCGACCGGGAGAACAGCCGTATCCAGATTTTTGATAGCAACGGCAAGTTCCTCGACCAGTGGGAGAATGTATTTCGTCCCACCGACGTCTTTATTGATGACGAAGGCATTGTCTATGTCTCCGAGCTGTGTTTGCGGTTCAGTATCTTCAGCCCGGATGGTGAGCTGCTGGCACGCTGGGGGACACAGGCCGGTGAAAACCTGGATAATGCCCTTTTCATTGCTCCTCATACGGTGGCGCTTGACTCCCGCGGGGACATCTACGTTGGCGAGGTGTCATGGACCTCCTACAGCCGTCATATAGACCGTGGTTCCAATGTGCTGCGGAAGTTTGTCCACAAGTCATAGATGACATGTTGAAACAGGAGAGAATATGGCCAGGAAGAAAGTTATTGTACCCGAGACCATAAACCCGGCCGGGCCGGAGATTTTACAGTCGGTGGCCGATGTGCTCTATGAAGCCGAGCGGCCCGGGAAGCCTTTGCGTGACCACATCACCGAGGCCCATGCCATCATCATCAGGCTGGGGCAGATCGACCGGGAACTGCTGGAGCAGGCGAAGAACCTGATGATTATCGCCAAGCACGGCGTCGGCGTCGACAATATCGATGTGGAAGCGGCCACAGAGAAGAAAGTGGTGGTTATCAATACACCGCTGGACAACTCCGAGTCGGTGGCCGAGCACAACCTTGGCCTGATGCTGTCCATCAATAAGAAAATAGCGCTGGCTGACCGGAGTATCCGTGAGGGCAAACCGAAGACGCGGGAGGAGCTAGTCGGGGTGGAGCTGAAGGACAAGACGCTGGGCCTCATCGGCATGGGACATATCGGCTCCACGCTGGCCCATCAGTGCCGGGCGGCGTTCAACATGAAGGTCAATGGCTACGACCCGTATGTGTCCCGGGAAAAGGCCAATCAGCTCGGTGTGGCCAAAGTGGAGAAGCTGGACGACCTGCTGCGCGGCGCCGATTACGTCGTCATCTGCGTGCCGCTGACCAAAGAGACGGCCAACCTCATCGGCGCCAGGGAGCTGGGTTTAATGAAACCAGAAGCCTTCCTGATAAACAGCTCGCGGGGCGGCATCGTTGATGAGGGGGCGCTTTATAATGCTCTGGTCAAAGGCGAAATCGCCGGGGCGGCGCTGGACGTTTTCCTCAAGGAGCCGCCACCGCTTGACCATCCCCTGTTCCGTCTGGAAAACTTCATTGGCACGCCGCACATCGCCGGCGGCACCCATGAGGCGATGCGGCGGATGGCGATGACCTGCGCCGAGGAAATACTGCGGGTATTCCGCGGGGAAAGGCCGAAGTTCCCGCTCAACCCCCAGGTACTGGATTAAATCCCCCTTTACAAAAGGGGGACATCCTGTAATGAAGGGGGAGCCTTTATTTCGCTCCCCCTTTATTTCCGAGCACCTGATAATAAGTCCCTCTAAACGATGGTCATGCCGCCGTCAACCAGCAGCGTCTGGCCGGTGACGTAGTCGGATGCGTCCGAGGCCAGAAACACGGCGGCGCCGGCATAGTCTCTGGGGTAAGCCTCCCGGCCTATGGGTAAATCAGCGACTATCTTTTTCAGTTCCGCCGGGTTGTCTGCAAAGTATTTTTGATTGATGGGCGTGATGGTCAGGCCGGGGCCAATGGCGTTTATGTTGATACCATACTTGCTCCACTCCAGGGCCAGGGCGCGGGTCAGGTGGGAAACGCCCGCCTTGGCGGTGGCGTAGACCCCCCGCCCCGGCTGTGTTATCTGCGACAGAACGGAAGAGATGTTGATTATCTTGCCCTTTTTCTTTTTAATCATCTCCCGGCCGACGAGCTGGCTGCACAGGAAAAGCCCCCGCAGGTTGGTATTGACTATGGTGTCCCACTCGTCCTCTTCAAATTCTTCCAGCGGCTTGCGTATCATCACTGCAGCGTTATTTACCAGGATGTCGATCTTTTTATATTCGGCCATCACCTTCTCCACCATGGCGGCAATAGATGATTTCTGGCTGACATCGGTGGGTATAGCTGAGACCTTAAATCCCTCTTTCCTCAGCGATTCTGCGGCTTCCTTCCCCTCGGCGGCGCGCCGGTTGGTGATGACCACAGTCGCACCGGCGCCGGCGAGGCCCCGTGATATTCCGAAACCGATGCCCTGGTTGCCTCCGGTGACGATGGCGACCCTTCCTGACAGGTCAAACATGTTCATTTTCCGGCCTCCTTATTTCATCTCCTGGTGGAACTTCTTCAGTTTGTTCTGGAATTCCGGCCTGTCCCAGACTTCGGGGTTCACCAGCGTACCCGGTTTACCGCCGTCAATCATCTGGCGTATCTGCTGGGCGATTTCCTCCCACATGGTCGTGTAAAACTCGTCGGTCAGGGCGATGGAATGCGGCGTAACGATGACATTTTCCAGCTTGAGCATAGGGTTGTCCGCCGGAGTTGGCTCCTGCTCGAACACGTCTATACCGGCACCCTGAATCCAGCCTTCCTTCAGCGCCCTTATCAGCGCAGTCTCATCGATGACCGGGCCGCGTGAGGTGTTGATGAGGTAGGCGGTCGGCTTCATCTTCTTCAGCTCTTTTTCACCGATGAGGTGGCGGGTCTTCTCACTAAGAGGGCAGCTTACGTTCACGAAGTCCGACTGGGACAGCACGGTGTCCATGTCCACAAGCTGCACATCGACGTCTTTGGCTGCGTCCGGCTTGAGGTACGGGTCATAAGCGATGTGCTTCATGCCGAATGGTCTGGCCAGCCGGAACAGGTCATGCCCGATATTGCCGACGCCGACGGAACCCAGCGTCTTTCCAGTGAGTCAGATTCCGGGGTACTTTTTCCTCCCATCGTCCCATCGTCCTTCACGGGTCACGACATCCTTGATGCGGAGGCGCGTGGCCAGTGCCAGCATAAATGCCATGATACCGGTGGCCACCGGCCGGCGCACCGCCGGTGGGACGATGAAGAGGGCGACCCCGGCATCGGTGCAGGCAGGCACATCCACCATATCGTAGCCGACGCCGCCGCGGTGGATGGAGAGGAGTTGCGGGCTGGCGGACAGCGTCTGTCTGGTCCAGTAGGGGGCGAAGGAAATCACCATATCAAAGCCCCTGGTCTGCTCCGGGGCAACCTCCGTCAGGTACTCCTGGAATTTGTCCCAGGCCACGTCCGGCATCGGGTCCAGTACCGATGGCCCGGGGCCGGGGCTGACCGACCTCCCTTTATCGTCAAAAAGGTCGCGGGTAACGGCCACTCTCGCTTTTCTGCCCATATCACTATTCCTCCTTGCCTGTCATAACAGCGTGTGATTTCATAATTGATACCTTCAGCCAATAAGCTCGCGCGCTTTCTCTACCATCGGGCGCACCGCTTCGACATTGCCGTTGATGACGTAGCC
>CAYFVI010000262.1:0-3949 GCA_964346525.1 uncultured Dehalococcoidaceae bacterium | reverse complement strand
CAGCATGGGGCCAGCGCCCCAGATGATATTACTGCGGAGATAGTGAAGGCAATCGAGCGGATACTGGCCGGAGGACAGACAGAGCCGATGCCACTGGAGGAAGCTGAGGGGAAAGGGCTGGTGGAGCGCATTGACCTGGCAACGGTTTATCACAAACAGGTGGCCAGGCTCCTGGACCTGGCGTCACTACGAAAGGCAGGGCTTAACATAATAATAGACTCCATGTACGGCGCCGGGGTGGGTTATCTGAAGAGTTTATTACAGGGTGGCAGCACCAGAGTAACCGAAATCAACGGTGTGCGCAACCCGCTTTTCCCCGGCATGGTGCGCCCCGAGCCGATTGCCCTCAACCTGAAGAAGCTATCGCGACTGGTCAGGGAGCGGGGGGCCAGCGTTGGCCTGGCGACAGACGGTGATGCCGACCGTATGGGCATAATCGATGAGAATGGCAGCTTTATCACCCAGCTTCAGACATTTGCTCTGCTCTGCCTCTACCTTCTGGAAGCACGGGGGGAAAGAGGGCCGCTGGTGAAAACATTGACCAGCTCCAGCATGATTGACCGATTGGGTGAACTGTATGGTGTACCGGTGTTTGAGACGACGGTGGGCTTCAAATATGTGGCCCCGATAATGCTCAGAGAAGATGCCATAATCGGCGGTGAGGAGAGCGGCGGGTACGGTTTTAGAGGCCACGTTGCCGAGCGTGATGGCATATTGGCGAACCTCTACTTTCTCGATTTCATGCTCAAGACGGGGAAAACGCCTTCAGAGCTTCTGGCCCATCTCTACGGCAAGGTGGGGCCGCATTACTACCATCGGATTGATGCCGAGTTTCCGGCTGCGAAACGCTCGGCTATTATAAATCGGCTGAGCGATAATCCACCGGGGTCAATCGAAGGCGTGAAGGTGGCTAAAGTGGATACCGCCGATGGTTTCCGCTATATCCTGGCGGACAACAGCTGGCTGCTGATAAGGTTTTCCGGGACGGAGCCGGTGCTCCGCATTTATGCTGAGAGCAGCTCAGAGGAGAAGGTGAAAAAGCTGCTGGAAGCGGGGAAGAAGCTGGCGGGAGTGGAATAGAAATAGCCTGATATTTCAAATAATCTGTTGGAGATAAAAAAGAGAGGGGCGGAAGCCCCTCTCATATTTGTTGAAAGGAATTTTTATTGGTTACCGCTTGGTGTACTGCGGTGCCTTGCGCGCCCGCCTGAGGCCGGGTTTCTTCCTCTCCTTCACCCGAGGGTCGCGGGTAAGCAGCCCGTTCTGGCGCAGGATGGGCTTGAGGCTTTCATCCGCCGCCACCAGGGCACGGGAAATGCCGTGTGAGATAGCGCCACTCTGGCCGGTGACGCCGCCGCCATTTACCTTGACCATGGCGTTGTATTTTCCCAGGCTTTCCGTGACCAGAAGAGGTTGCAGTATCACGCGGCGGTGTTCTAGGCTGGGAAATAGCTCCTCATAGGGCACACCATTGATGATTATGGCGCCATTGCCGGGCATAATCCTTACCTGAGCGACCGATGTCTTTCTCCGGCCGGTGCCGTGATAATAGGACTGTTTTGCTGCCATTTAGCTTACCCCTGTTCTTCTGTCTTTGATGGTTGAGTTACCTGCGCAAGATGCGGGTGTGAATCACCGTTATAAACCCTGAGTTTCTTCAGCATCTGTGTGCCCAATCGCGTGCGGGGCAACATACCCCTGACGGCGTGCTCAACGACTTTCGTCGGGTCATCCTGCATCATCTTCCCCAGTGATACGCTCTTGAACCCTCCGGGATAGCCGGAATGCCGGTAGTAATGCTTCTGCTTCAGCTTATTGCCCGTGACCTGTACTTTTTCGGCATTGATGACGATAACGTGGTCGCCGGTATCAAGGTTGGGGCTGAAAATCGGTTTGTGCTTGCCCATAAGCAGGCCGGCGGCTTCCGTGGCCAGCTTGCCCAGCGTTTTATCGGAAGCGTCGATCACGTGCCATTTTCGCTCAACATCTCTGATTCTGGTGCTGTAGGTTTTCAATTGCGCAGTTCCTCCCGGGAATGTGGATAATTCACCCGCATCAGGCACAGCCCGTGGGCCGGCGCCGTTGGCCCGGCCAGTCCGGGCGTCCTCGCCTCTAATATACTACGAAATTCGTCAGCTGTCATCTTTCCCAGCCCCACCCTGATGAGCGCCCCGACGGTATTGCGTACCTGGTGGGGCAGAAATGAATTGGCGATTATGCGAAAAGTAATCAGGTCGCCGTCCTTTATCACATCGGCCTGGTAGACGTGGCGCACCGTGCTCTTTATCCGGCTTTCCAGGGCCGTGGCGAATGAGGCGAAATCATGCTCGCCAACGAGGTACTGGCAGGCCTTATTCATCGCCGCTATATCCAGTTTGCCCGGAACATGGTGGGCAAAGCGGTGCTGGATAGGGGAGCGGGCGGTTCGATTAAGTATAATGTAATGGTATTCCCGGCTTACCGCATTGCGACGGACGTTGAACATATCATCTATCCGGAAAGCGTCCTTCACCGCAATATCGTCGGGCAGATAGTGGTTCAGGCCGCCGATAAAGGCGTGTTCCGGCAGTGATGAGGTGGTACGGAAGCTCACCACCTGCTCCCGGGCGTGAACGCCGGTGTCGGTGCGGCTGGCCGCCAGCACACGGACCCTTTCCCCGGTCAGTTTGAGCAATGCCGACTCAACCTCGCCCTGAACGGTGGGCTGGCGGGCCTGAAGTTGAAAACCGTAGTAGTTCGTGCCTTCGTATTCCATAATCAGTACCATCTTGGTGCGCTCTGCCAAGCTGACAACCCCTTTTCGCTGCAATAGTGACGGTGGTTACTCGACCAGTGAAAGCTGCACCATGGGTGCACCGTCTCCCAGTCTGGGACCAAGCTTCACCATGCGAGTGTAACCACCGGGTCGCTCGGCGTATCGTGTGGCCAGCTCGGAAAAAACCTTGTCTGCCACATTCTTGTCATATAAATAGGACAGTGCCTGCCGAAATGCACTCAGGCCACCTTCCTTGCCAAGGGTGACCATCTTTTCGGCTAGGCTGCGTATTTCCTTTGCCTTGGGCTCGGTGGTAACTATTTTCTCATATCTGAGCAGGTCGGTCACCAGATTGCGGTACAATGCTCTGCGGTGACTGGTCGTCCTGCCTAATTTTCTTCCCGCTACGTTATGCCTCATCTTCTGTTTCTCCGGATTGCGGCTCGTTTTCTTCTGACATATCCATTGCTGTGTCCATCTCTTCCGGTATTGCTCCTTCTGGCAGCGCTTCTTCTTTTAAGCTGGCCTGTGGCGAGAGGGACAGCCCCAGTTCCTTCAGCTTGTCTTCTATCTCATGAAATGATTTCTGGCCGAAGTTGCGCAGCTGGAGCAGGTCCTTCGGCTTTTTGCTGATGAGTTCGCCGACCGTGGCAATGCCGCCACGCCTGAGGCAGTTCATCGTCCGCACCGAGAGGTCAAGCTGTTCTACCGGCATGTTGTATTTCTCATCGGGTATGGAGAGGCGGATAAGCTGCTCCTCCGCTTTCATCTTAGATACCTTTACATATTCCACAAACGGGCTGAGCTGCTCGACAAGTATGCCGGCAGCGCGGCTGATGGCATCAACCGGTGTTGTCGTACCATCGGTCCACACTTCCAGAATTAACCGCTCGTGGCTGGTTTCCCGTCCCACGTGAACTGGCTCGGTGGTAAAATTGACCTTTCGTACCGGGGAAAAGATGGCATCAACGGGGATTGTCCCCACCGGCATGCTATCGTTAGACTCAGCGGTCCGGTAACCCTCACCCAGTTCGACATCAAACTCCACGTAGAGCTTGGCTTCCGGGGAGTTAAGCGTGAGCAGATTAATCTCCGGATTGGTGATTTCAAAGTCGGTTGATGGTTTGATATCCGCAGCACAGACCTGGCCCTCACCCTGTACATCGAGAATCAGCTTGCCGGGCTGACCGGAAA
>CAYFVI010000261.1:0-4016 GCA_964346525.1 uncultured Dehalococcoidaceae bacterium | reverse complement strand
CATTTTCGTTTTTCATTGATTCAGCCATGATTCCCCCATGCTAGCCATTTACTAGAATTGTAACATCAATACGGGAGGGAGTCCAAAACGGCTAATCGCAACTCAACATTTAAGTATTTCGGGAATTCTGAAGAAATCAAAGTATTGGCGATTCCCTAAAAGAAGAGTGCCGGGCTGTGAAGAGATCCCGAAGAACCCTGCGAGGTAACCCACAGGTCGGCCCCGGCCTTCAACACCATATTTTCCACCACGGTGACGATGCCGAAATAGAGCCCGGTAGTGGCGAAGATGAGGAAAACAGCCAACACTACCCCGGCCATGCTCAGGGCGATTTTCGATTTCTCATGCAGCAGGTTTTCTTTGGCAAGCGAAACCATTTAGAGTCTCTCCAATCTGAATGCTTTGTGTCTTCCGGTTTTCCATAGAGAATCCTTAAGCCAAACCGACCTTGGGTGCCTCTCTCTCCTCTGCCGCTTTGACTTCGGAGAACTCTTCCGTCTGGTGGCCGAAAATACGGGCAACGATACTGGAGGGAAACATCTGGTACAGGTTATTGCACATCAGCACCATATCGTTGTAACTCTGCCGGGCCGAGCCTATACCATTTTCCGTCGTGGTCAGTTCCTGTTGCAGCCTCAAAAAGTTCTGGTTGGCTTTCAGGTCAGGATAATTCTCCACCACTACCATTAGACGAGCCAGGATACTGCTGAGTTCACCTTCAGCCTTAGCCCTGTCCCCAACACTGGCACCGGAGGCGGCTTGTGCCAGATTGCGAGCGTTAGTCACTGCTTCCAGCGTTTGCCGTTCGTGCTGCATGTAACCCTTGACTGTTTCGATCAGATTGGGGATCAAGTCATACCGCCGTTTTAGCTGGACGTCAACCTGCGCCCAGGCGTTCTTCATCCCATTGTGCGCTTTGACCAGCCGATTATATATCACGATGAAGGCGATCAGTAGGATAACTAAGATGCCGATGATAACGTAGGCTGCAATCATATTACCTCCTTATTGTCGAGTGTTCGGAAGTTCCGCATGCCCCGCCACTTCCAGGTTACACGATCCCTCATGATCACGGCACCAGGACTCGCATTTGTCCGCCCATCCCTTTTCTTTGTAGGCCAGACCACAAATTTCACAGACGTACAGTGTATTGCCTCCCCGTCGGACTGTCTTTACCATTCGGCCTCCCCTTCGTGTATTCTTAACCATCTGCAGCGACTCCAGTTTTGCCGGGCCCGGGCTCTCATTTTCCCGGCAGACCAAGCTCTTTAAGCCGTTCGATTGAAGGCTTACCAGTCACGCAATCCCACCCCATAGCTTGATAGAAATCTCGAGCCAGAGTCTCCATATCTACCATCCGGTCTTTGACTGGACCGACCGTCGGCGGTGGTCTTCCCGCGACTCGACCAGGCACGGTAAGGGTTATCGGATTGACCCCTTCTCTAAGATCAAAGACTTGGCGTACACAAGCAATGCGCTCTCCGGCAATTAGCAACTCTTGGAAGTCGTATCGCCACCCGGTTACCGTACTGAGTAAGCCGGGTAGGGCCCGGGCATCCATACAATTGTAGCCAAACATACACACACCTGCCGCATTGGTGCAATGCATCATCAATCTGGCCGCTTTATGCGCTACCCCACGTCCAGCATAAGCATTACGGTCGAATGGCGGTAGCGGAAACCCCGGAGCCACCCATCCCTCATGCCCCTGGGTATGGCGCCCCGGCGTGGCGTCCGTTTGATATATCGTACCAAAACCAGCCGACCTTTTAGGGTCATGCATCGGCACTTCCTGGCCCTGAATATGGATGGCGAACTGATCGGAGCCCTGCCCGATGCGTTCAGCGGCGCGCCTGGTACCGTCCGCAAGGATATCTCCAAAACCTTCGCGGCGCGCCATTTTCAACGTCAGTTCAACAATCGCCTGATGATTGCCCCAATTAAGAGCCAGCCCTCCTGTTTCCCTTTGACTGATTATTCTGTTCTCGTAGCATTCAATGGCAAAAGCAATCGTCGCTCCCGCCGAGATGGTGTCCAGTCCGTAGCGGTTACAGATATCGTTACACTTAATGATAGAGGCTAGATTATGGTTTAAGCACAGGGGACCAAACGAAGCGATGGTCTCGTATTCCGGTTTTCGGACGTTATCTTCCCATCTGTAGTCTTCTCTTCCTAGTTTCATAATACCGGCGCAACGAATCGGACAGCGCCAGCAACCGTGCTTTCGGGATTCCCCGGCCACTACGGCCTTGCCGCTGATAGTCTCGCCATTAGGAAAATCCAGGGCTGTGCCTCCCCAGTTCTTTATCGGGGCATCCCCGACCCTGATGGAGCCGGTTGTCCCACCGCAGGTCCCAAACATGCGAAAACTTTCGGCGGTCGGGGTCAGTGTGGCGAGATACTTGCGTGTCAACTCCAAGGCAGACCCAGGGTCAGCTACAGTTACACCTGGCTTACCGCGAACGACAATGGCTTTCAGCCGTTTGGACCCCATCACCGCACCAAGACCGGAACGGGCGGCGGCCCGCCCATGATCTGCCATAATACTTGAGATCAGAGAGAGCTTCTCCGCTGATGGACCGATACAGGCCACCCGTGAGTAATCGCCATACTCGGAACGGAGCTCTTGCTCAGTCTGGTAAGTGTCTTTTCCCCACAGGTGAGAGGCATCTTTTAGTGCAGGTACTCCGGTATCAATAAGCAAATATTGAGGTTTCGCGGTATTCCCGTGGAACAGTATTCCGTCATAGCCGGCAAATTTCAGATATGGCCCAAATTCACCGCCGAAGCTGGCATCCCCCCATGTCATAGTCAGTGGAGACTTTCCCACGACCATGCACCGGTTGCCGAATGGAGCGATGGTCCCGGTAAGCGGCCCGGTGAAAAAGCCAAGATAGTTGTCCGGGCCAAGCGGATCAATGCCCGGGAGCATCCTGTCTAGAAGTAACCGGGCGCCAAGGCCGTAGCCGCCAATGAAGTCACGTAGCATGTTTTCGGGCAATCTCTCAGTCTGGATATTCGCAGCAGCCAGGTCCACCGTCAACAACCTTCCCAAATATCCATTGCCTGTTGCCGGCAACCTGTCTGTTTCACTTTTCCGTATTTCCATTTTTGATAAACCTTCCCATCGACTTATATATCACCTTTTCGTCAAACCTTCTCTTGCCGTTCCACCCATGTTGAGTCATTATCCGCTCGACTGCCTCACTCTGATCGGGGTCATTCAGATCATCCAGATAGCGATATATCCCCAGCCTTCTCCCGGCTTTGAAAATGTCACGCTCTACAGGAGAGAGGGACTGGAACCGTTCGATGATTGCCAGGAGCCGCTCTTTATCCTCGGGCAGCTTCCCTTCAATTTCATAAAGCAAATTGGTAATGCTATCACTGACCAGGTTTGACTGGCACTTGAGATTTTGAATGAACAATTTCTCCTCTTCGATAATTTGCTCGTCGGTTAGCCTGACAAAATTACCCGAGTGCAGTTCACGGTATAGTAGCAAATCCTCGGTAACGACCAAAGTCCGCAGGCGAACATACTCCGGGTTGATTTCGTTGATTACCCGAGCGGTCTCGATGGCATGCGCTCGCCACATTTTAATCCCGCCCAACCCCAGAAGAACATACACACAAAGTGAAATCCCGGAGGCGACTACATTCTGACCTCCCTGGATATGTTCGGCCGCAGTGGCTCCTTTTTCCATGAAGGCCAGGAGTGGGTCGTAGCCGGTCTCCAGTCCGATATGAATCCGTGAGAGCCCGGCCTCCTTTAGTTGAGCCAGATCCTCGATTTTACGCTTGGCGGCTGTCCTGGAGCGGCTGTAGGTGGTCACCCGCTGAATGCCCGGTAATGTTTCCTTCAGGAACCCTATAACCTGTACCAGGTTATTCACCGGCATGACCAAAGTATTGGCATCCTGCAGGAAGGCATTTTGACCACCCCCATACAGCCAGTTGGCCACATTACATACCGATTGGTCCGGTGTGCCACCAAAAGCACGGATGGCGATTTCGCG
>CAYFVI010000260.1:0-3059 GCA_964346525.1 uncultured Dehalococcoidaceae bacterium | reverse complement strand
ACGTTGAACTCCTTGCCCACCTCTTCCAACGTCCGGCTGCGCCCGTCCTCAAGGCCAAACCTGAGCTGCAGTACGCGCTGTTCGCGCGGGGTGAGCGTATCCAGTACGTCCTCAATCTGCTCTTTGAGGAGCTGTTTGGAAGCAGCATCCACCGGCGGCAGGGCATTCCGGTCCTCAATGGAATTTCCCAGCGGGCTGTCCTCCTCCTCGCCGATAGGCGATTCCAGCGAAATGGGCAGCTGCGATACCTTGACTATCTCCCTGACTTTGTCCGATGATATCTCCATCTCTTTGGCGATTTCGGTGGAGGTAGGCTCGCGCCCGTATTCTTGGGCCAGTCGGCGGCGTGTCTTGAGCAGCCGATTTATCGTCTCCACCATGTGTACCGGAATGCGGATGGTGCGTGCCTGGTCGGCGATAGCCCTGGTGAGCGCCTGCCGGATCCACCAGGTGGCATAGGTGCTGAACTTGTAGCCCTTGCGGTAGTCGAACTTTTCCACGGCGCGCATCAGGCCGATGTTACCCTCCTGAATAAGGTCGAGGAGGGACATACCGCGCCCGATGTGCTTCTTGGCCACACTCACCACTAGGCGCAGATTGGCCTCGATGAGGTGTCTTTCAGCCTTTTTAGCCTCGAAGTCGATTTTTCGAAAGTTGTCTTCAAGCTTCTGTTCATGTTGGCGTATAGAACTTATAAAGGCCTCGTCTTTTACCAGTCCATCAACATCGGAAAACGAGACATCTGAACTGATAGCTTTCTGGACATCTTCGGTCAGCAACCTGCTGTTTAGCGACAGTTCAATAAACTTCCGCTCGGTTTCCGGTACGGGTAGCCCGGTTCTGATCGAGATGTCATTTATCAGCTGCGGGTCAATGGAATTGTCAATGCTCGCCTGCAGTTGGGTATCACTTATAGCTTCATGAAAGCTGGTCGTCCTTGGTATGCCAAGTTGTTCTTGAATAAGCTCTATAAATTCGGACGACTCTCCAAGCTCTCTAATGACAGCCAGTGTTATATCTACCGCCGAGGGTGACCTGCCGTGCTTTTGCAGGTACTGGTATTTTATCTCATTGAGGCGCATCCCCTCCTCCATCTTCTTGGCCAGTGTCTTTTCATCCTCGGCAGTGAGGAGGTGCACTCTGCCGATCTCATGCAGGTAGATGCGGACCGGGTCATCGGCGATCTCTTGTGCCGCTAGACCTTCAACCGGTGCCTCCAGATCAATTTCTATAGCTGGCTCGGGCTTTGCCACATCGAGGTGCTCTTCGTGCCATAAATCATTTGACTCATGGGATATCTCGGGTTCGGCATCTTCATCTTGTTCCTGGGAGGCGGTATAATTGCCAGCGGATTTGCTTACCGCTTCCTCCTCGGTTGCTTCTTCATCAGGCTCGTTCTCGGGAACCAACCTGTTTTCCCGTTCTTCCGTATTCATATCTACCTCACCTCCTGCTTTCCAATCGCCTGCGGTTTTTTCGCTCATATATTTCCTTTAAGCGGGTGTCATAATCAATTTTATCTGCTTGCAGCTTTATTAGATCGGCACCGGCTCCCTTCTCCTGAACCTCAAGCGCCAATATTTCTGCCGTTTTAGCAGCCATGTTCTTGTAAAATCTTTCCTCCAGACGCTGGCGGTAATCGGCATCTCTTTCGTCCAGACGGTCAGATGGTAACTCTCGGTTGGCAACTGTGTCAAGATGCTCATGCAGGGCCGGGGCCAGCGCATTTCTCATCTTATCTAGGTCATCCACCTTATTCCAGACAGTAAAGACCTCCCGATTCTCACTGTTCAGGAAGTGTTCAGGCAGGATATTTGCCGTATTGGCTTTATACTCAGGGTGTTGCAGCAGCAGGGTAAGGTAGTCTTCCTCAAGGCGGTTACGGAAAAGCTCTTTTGGTGTAGACGTAGTTCTTGATTGTCTTGGTAGCTTGGCCTTGCGTTCATTTTTTATCTTGCTTAGAGCTTCTTCTAATCTTCGATAGCTAATTCCTGTCAGCGTTCCCAATTTTCCTAAATAATGGTCTATTCTTATATAATCTTTAGTATCGGCAATAACTTCCAAAAATTTACTAGCAGCTGAAAACTGATTTTTCTCTTGAGTCATGTCAAGATTTGCAGTAATCATATTTAATGTATAACTCATTATGGGCACAGCTTCGGCAATCAACTTTTGCCAGGTTTCAGGGCTCTCTTTAATGACATCATCAGGGTCTTTACCTTTAGGAATTACTGCTACCATTAGGTTAGTTTCCAGAGTATTATCATAACCAACCACTCGAAGCATAGCGTCCTCACCTGCCGCATCAGCATCAAGCGCTAAAATTATGTTATCTGTTTTGGTCAGCCTCTTCAGCGAGCTTACCTGCGCCTCGGTTACCGAGGTGCCCATGGAGGCGACCACATTACTGAAGCCGTTCTGATGGGCGGTGATGACATCTACATAGCCTTCAACGATGACCGCCGTTTCCTGCTGCCTGATGCTGGGTGCAGCCAGGTTTATGCCGTATAGGTTGCTGCTTTTATCGAAAGCGGGAGTCTGCGGCGAGTTAATGTATTTGGGCAACGAGTCGTCAAGTACTCTGGCGCCGAAGCCAATCACACGCCCTTTTATGTCCCGGATGGGGAACATCAGCTTGTTGCGGAATCGGTCATAGGTCTGACCCCTCTCCGACTCAACTATCAGTCCTGCTTTTGCCTGTTCCTCCTCAGTGTAACTTCGCTCCTTGAGGTGCTTTTTCAGGTCTTCCCACTTACTGGAACTATAGCCCAGTTGAAATTCGGCTGCGGTCTGGTCGGTGAAACCGCGGCTCTGGAGATAGTTTCTGGCTTTGGTTCCTTCCGGGGAGTTGAGCAGGTTATGGAAATACTGGGCGGCCGCCTCATTGATTCTGTAAAGCTGTTCCCGCTGCTCTTTTTCTTCATCCCTTCCGGCTCGTACGGGGATGGTGACACCTGCTCTCTGAGCAAGAAGGCGCAGCGCCTCGCCGAAGTCCAGCCCTTCCTTCTTCATAACGAAAGAAAAAACGTCGCCACCGGTGTTGCAGCCGAAGCAGTGCC
>CAYFVI010000259.1:0-2797 GCA_964346525.1 uncultured Dehalococcoidaceae bacterium | reverse complement strand
TCATTGGCGGCCATCGGCTCCAGTATGCCTATACCCTGCAGCATCTCCAGCGATGGTGTGACATCAGTATAGACGGTGTCATGGATATTATGGCAGTGGTCGGCGCCGGTGGGGGATATGGCATAGCCGACTCCCAGGCCCTGCTTCAACCGCGGTTCATGCATGGGCAGTTCCTGCCCTTTGATATGCATGGCGTATTCCTCGGCCGCGGATCCGAGCTTCCTGACCGCCCGCGCCACGCCCTCGGCCAGCGTATCGCCAAAGCCCTGTCTCAGCGCGATCTGCTCCACCATCTGCAGCATGGCGTCCACATTGCCGAAGCGAAGCTCTATTCCTCCGGTATCCTTGGCACTCAGCAGCCCGTTCTCAAAGCATTCCATGGCAAAGGCAATGGTGGCACCGCAGGAGATGGTATCCAGTCCATAGGCATTACAGAATTCGTTTGCCTTGGAAATGACCAGCAAATCGGTGATGCCGCAGTCGGAGCCCAGCGCGGCGATAGTTTCATACTCCGGGCCGCCGTAGCGCGGGTCGACCACATACGGTTTGTCCACCTTTACCTCGCGCTTGCACTGCACCGGGCAAGCGAAACAGGCCCTCCGCCTGACCAGAATGGTGTCCTTCATGGTCTGTCCGGTTATCTTATCGGAACCTTCAATGGAGCCAAGCTGGAAATTACGGGTGGGCAGGCCTCCTGCCGGGTCGAGGACAGCCACCACACGAGCCGTGCCGAAGTCGTGCATTCCTTTATTGGTTATCGGCGTGTTCTCGGCAATCCACCGGGCGATTTCCCTGAACGCCGCTGCATCAACGATGGATACGCGCTGATGCCCGCGGACGGCGACCGCCTTCAGGTTTTTGGAACCCATCACCGCCCCCAGGCCGGTCCGGCCTGCGGCGGCATCAAGGTCATTCATGACGCTGGCAAACCTGACCAGTTTCTCCCCTGCAGGACCGATATACGCCACCTTGATATTCCTGTCGCCGAGCTCATCGCGGATGGCATTCTGGCACTCCAGCGCTTTCATCCCCCACAGATAGCGGGCATCTTTAAGCTCGGCCTTGCCGTCCTTAATAAAAATATAGACCGGCTTCTCTGCCTTGCCCTCGATGATTATGGCATCGAAACCGGCCATTTTCAGCTCCGCCCCCCAGTAGCCCCCGGAATCTGCCTCCCCAAAAGCCCCGGTGAGCGGCGATTTAGCCCCCACACTGTGCCGACCGCAGCCTCCGGCCGGTGCCCCGGTCAACGGGCCGGCAGCAAAGATGAGCTTGTTATCCGGGCTTAAAGGCTCAACGCCAGGTTTGAGCTCTTTCAGCAGGAAATAGCCGATGAAGCCCTCGCCACCAAAATACTGTCGGTAGAAATGGTCCGGATATTCTTCCGTCTTGATACGCCCTGAGGAAAGGTCGATTCTTAAAATCTTACCGTTGTAACCGTGTGGCATCAGTTACCTCCTCACTGCAAAATCTCGCCCATTAGTATAAGACATAGCCCAAAAACCCGCAACAATAGGAGAAGAAGAAAAGTGACGGTATGCCAATAAATTTGATGGCATAGCCAATTGCCGTGATATAATGGAACAGGTGGCAATCACAGATAGATTCAGTGCCAGCGACGTGTATCGCCAGTTAAATCCATGTCAGATATAATCAAACTGCCCCAGATAACCAGCGCCGGGAGCCAAGAACTGGAACTATCCGTCTCCGATGGCTGGCAGATTGAGATGGGCCATATGGTCGGCCACAACCGCCCCGCTTTAGCACCGGAAGCGATGAGGGCAGCGCTCAGCAGTCCTATTGGCACCTCCAGGCTGTGCGAGCTGGCCGCAGGGAAAAAGGAAGCGGTCATAATCTTTGATGACCAGACGCGAGCCACCAGAGTAGCCGAGATAGCGCCTTTAGTCCTGGAAGAACTGGCTGTGGCCGGTATTTCCGATGAAAGAATCCGCTTTGTCTGCGCACTGGGTCTGCACGGCCCGATGTACCGCCGCCACTTTGTTCAAAAGTTGACAGAAGATATTGTCTCCCGCTCCCCCGTTTACAATCATAACGCTTTCGGCAACTGCGTTTACGCCGGCACCACCACGACATATGAGACAAAAGTATATATAAACGAAGAGGTGATGAAGTGCGACCTCAAAATCGCCATCGGTCTGGCCGTGCCGCACCACATCGCCGGGTTCAGCGGTGGGGGTAAGATAATCTTTCCCGGGGTGGCTGCTTATGAGTCCATCCAGCACAACCACATGATGGGCCAGAAAAGTCGGGAGAACGCTGGGGAGAAGCCGGAAATCGGCATGGGCATTTACGACCAAAATCCGCTGCGACGGGATATCGATGAGGCAGCCGGGCTGGCTGGTGTGGACTTCCTCATCAACTGCCTGATAAACGGCCGGGGAGAGACCGTATCGCTCCATACCGGCGACATACTGGCGGCCCACGATGCCGCCGTGCAGGAAGCGAAGAATCATTACCTGACGCCGGAGGTGACAGGAAAAGACATCGTGATTGCCAACGTTTCCTCTCCGAATAATGTTACCTCGGTCGGCCTTCTCATCTCCTTTCCTGCGCTGAACCGCCGCGGTGGCGATGTGGTCCTCATCGCCAGTTATCCCGAGGGGCGGGTCCCTCATTACCTCGGGGGCCGATGGGGAAGAGACACCTGGGCAGTGCAGCACCGGCGAGTACAGATACCGGATAAAGTAAATCACCTGATTGTCTACAATGAATACCCGCATCCGGGCAGCAACTGGTTTGACGATGATGCCAGAATAATTTACTGTAGTAGATGGGA
>CAYFVI010000258.1:0-2572 GCA_964346525.1 uncultured Dehalococcoidaceae bacterium | reverse complement strand
CTTGATGCTTTCTGCCGGCAATGCATTAACTCCGGCGTCAGCGGTCTTATCGTTCCCGACCTGCCGCCGGAAGAAGGACAGGAACTGGAAGGCGTCGCTCAGAAACACAAGCTCGACCTCATCTATCTGCTCGCCCCCACCAGCAATGACGCACGCATTAGAATTGTGGCGGAGCATTCTCAGGGGTTCATATATCTGGTATCGGTGACCGGCGTGACCGGCTCCAGAGACGCGTTGCCCGAAAACCTTGGGAATTTTATCACGAAGGTTAGAAAGCAGACCAGCAAGCCCCTGTGTATCGGCTTCGGAATATCCACCGCTGAGCAGGCACGGAAAATCGCCGAAATTGCCGACGGGGTAATCCTGGGCAGCAGGATAATTCAGCTTATTGAGTCCGATAGCTCTCTTACCGAGCTGGGCGATTTCACCAAGCAATTGAGGCGGGCACTCGATTCACTCGCCTGAATCGCTGCCTTTTAACTTCAGCGGTATTCCAGCCACCATCAGCAGCACTTCGTCGGCATGCTGCGCCAGCATCTGATTGGCCCTGCCCAGCAAGTCGCGGTATAAACGGCTAATTTTATCCGCGGGCACTATCCCGGTGCCCACTTCATTGCTGACCACGATGAAATCCGCCTCAGCCTGACGGAAACAGGCAATCAATCCGTTGATTTCATCTTCGACTGCTTTCCCAATTGCCTTCGGCTCTTTATTGCGTCCACTCACGCGGTAATGCCTGCTCAGCACGTTGTTCACCAGCAGAGCGATGCAGTCAACGATAACAACGGCGGTATCGCCCATTCCCTGCTGTATCTTTCGGCCAACATCGTTTTGGGCTTCCAGCGTCCGCCAGGCAGCTGGCCTCGCTTTTCTGTGCTCCTCAATACGCTGCCTCATCTCCTCGTCTCCCGCCTGTGCCGTGGCCACGAAAAGCACCTTCTCCACTTTTTCCCGAGCAAGCTGCACTGCGTAGCGGCTTTTACCGCTGCGCGCGCCACCGATTATGAGAGTAGCCCTTGTCATGGTTACTTCGCCCATTGACACCCCTCCCTAGACAAGTCCTAACTGGGCCAGCATAGTTATAAAGATGAGCACGCTGACCTCGGTTACTTCATTGACGGCGCCGTAGTTGTCGCCGGTGAGCCCGTTAAACTTGCTTTTGAAATAAGAGGCTACCGCCAGAGTAACCACCCAGCCGAGAAACAGAACGGCCAGACCGATTAGCTGCGCGATTACTGCGACTACAGCAACGACAATAACCGTCGCCATGGTGAACCTTGGCCAGGTGGTCCCCTGCTTGAAGGCTTTACCCAGACCATCGGGGCGGGCATAGGGATAGGCGAAAATGGCATAGGCCATTGTCCATCGGCTTATGACGGGCATCAGTATCAATGTCATCATCATTGCATCGGCGGGGATGCTGCTCAGCGAAACATATTTCACCAATAAAATCAGGACCACACCAACGATACCGAAGGCTCCGGCCCGACTATCGTGCATTACCTGCCATCTTTCCTCCGCCGTCCTGTGGCCAGCCAACCCGTCACAGGTATCGGCAAAGCCATCGAGGTGCATCGCCCCACTGATGACGGCGAGGAAAGCAACCAGCAGGGCATCCACCACCAGCGCTGGCAGGAGAAGACCGAACAGCCAGCTCAAACCGACCAGCATAAGCCCGATGATGAGCCCTATTATCGGGAAGTAACCGGCAGAACGCCCCATTTCATCCGCCTGTGCCCCCCGCCGCCAGGGCACTCCGACAACAGTCAAAAACTGCAGGGCCGCCAGAAACCTAGTCAATGTCTTGCTTATCTCCTTCCGATACGCCGGCTTCGCCGAAGGTGGCCATCTCTTCCAGAACTCTGGCCGCGGTCTCGGCCAGAAATATCCCCAGCGCGGCCCCGGTGCCTTCGCCCAGGCGCATCTCCAGGCTGAGCAACGGTCTTAATCCCAAGCTTTCCAGTAAAATCCGGTGGCCCGGTTCCGCCGAAAGGTGGGCCGCAATTAGGTAGTCTTTCAATCCCGGCGACAGCGCCGTGGCAATGAGCGCTGCCGCGCCTGAGATAAAGCCGTCGATAACCACCGGAATGCGCTTTGCGGCTGCCCCCAGCATTACCCCGACCAGCCCCCCGATTTCAAATCCACCCACTTTCGCCAGCACTTCCATCGGCTGCGCTGGTTCGGGCTGGTTTACGGCTATAGCCCGCTCGATTACCGCTATTTTATGCTGCAACTGCCCGTCGGTCAGGCCGGTGCCGCGGCCGGTTACCTCGTCCACAGACTTACCCGTCATCACAGCACAGATGGCACTGCTGGCCGTAGTGTTGCCGATGCCCATGTCTCCCGTGCCCACTATGTCCAGCCCTTTGTCCACTTCCTGGTTCAACAATTCAATCCCAGCCTCCACCGCCTGCACGGCTTTTTCCGTGCTCATAGCCGGACCGACCGCCATATTCCGTGTGCCGCAATCGACCTTTCGCGATATCAGATTGGCATCCTGCCTGAGGTCTGTGGCGACTCCCATATCAACGACGATAACTCTCGCCCCGACCTGCCGGGCAATGACGTTGAT
>CAYFVI010000257.1:0-1541 GCA_964346525.1 uncultured Dehalococcoidaceae bacterium | reverse complement strand
ATCCCTCCGGTCAGCTGGGCCAAGTACCGGATTAATGAACACACTCCAGCACAGCTTGCCATTGGCGTCGTGCTGGCGGTAGCGGTAAGTGGCACTATAATTAGAATTTACTCGATATTATAAGTATTTATCTCGTTATGGCTCGGGTCATATAATGGCGTAATTCACGCATATTGCTTTGCCAGTCCCGCCAGCCCCAGCCGGGTCAGGCAGGTCTCGGTGGGCCTGCCCGTATCTGCATCCCAGTCCATAGCCTCTCTATATTCCCTGGTCAAGGTATCGATGTCTATGGTTATTCCTTTTAAAGGACCTGTGCTCTGGGGCGGTATTCCGGCCATTCTATCCGGCAGGCGGACATCGGCTGGCGTTATGCCCTCGCGAACGTTGAAAAGCTGCCTCATGGTCTGGATTCGGGCGCCGGTTTCCAGGGCTTCGCTAAGCGACATATCCCATCCGGTGACCGCATTGATAAGCTCCAGCAACGGATAACAGCCGGAGAACACCACGGGCATAAGACACAGCCCGGCGCTGGCCCCGACCTGCCAGTAGCTGGCATTGGCCGCCGCGGCCGGTCCTTTACCCGTATACTGGTATTTCTCAAACCCGGAGACCTGAAGCTCTTTATAGGGGCCGGCGGCCGCGTTGACATCACACCTGGTGTAAGGCGCGGCGGCGGTGTGCCGTCCGGGCGTCGGGTCGGCAACGAACCCGGTGCCGCGTCCCGGGAAAAAGGTGGCATTGTGCAACCCGGGCTCCTGCCCGCCGAGGTGCATAGCAAACTTCTCGGCACCTTTGCCGATCTTCTTCGCCGCCACCTTCACCCCGTCAGCGAGTACATCGCCGAAACCCTCGCGGCGTCCTATCTTTTCGGTCATAGCAATCATGGCTTCCGGGTTACCCCAGGTCAACTCGATACCATCGGTATCCGCCCTGGTGATAATGCCGTTCTCATAGCACTCCATAGCGAAGGCGATAACGGAGCCGGCCGATATCGTATCCAGGCCGATGCGATTGCACATATCATTCAATTTAAATATCGAGTCGAGGTCATCGTTCAGGCACATGTTGCCGAAGGCGGCCACCGTCTCATATTCCGGTTTGTGCGTCTCGGTTACCGGATATCTCCCGGAAGGCACCGTGGTAATGCCCCCGCAGCGAATGGGGCAGCTGAAACAGCCGTATTTTTTCGATTCGTAGGCGATAACGTTATCCCCACCTATTTTCTCAACCATGGGGAAGGACTCCGTGCCGGTGAGCTTCCAGTTCTTGACCGGACTGACCCCCGAGCCAACAACGGCCACCGTATTGCCGCAGGTGCCGTATTTGATTAACGTTTGAATGAAGCCCACCTCCTTCATTTTCCTGGTGAATTCCTGGTTCAACTTCTTTATGCTGGCGCTGTCCACCACGGCAACCTTGCCTTTTCCCCTCACCGCCACCGCCTTGAGCCGCTTGGCGCCCATAACCGCGCCGACTCCCGAGCGACCCGCGTAACGTCCTTTGTCGTTGCAGACACCGCTTATCAGCGAAAGTTTTTCTGA
>CAYFVI010000256.1:0-2443 GCA_964346525.1 uncultured Dehalococcoidaceae bacterium | reverse complement strand
AGGGCTTTGATTTTCTGGCCTTGCTCAATCATCCGGTTCACGACATCAGGAAGGTCGAGTTGCGGTTCCACAAAGTCGAAAATCGTCTTGGTGAAGGCATAAATCCCGGTGCTGACCAGATTGCTGGCCGCTTCCTCCGGCTTCTCCTGTATTTCCTTCACCGTTCCGCGCTGCACTGTTACCACACCGTACCTCATCGGGTTATCCACCTTCTTCACCAGCACCGCTTCCGGCGCAACGCTGGCAAACCGGCCGATGGTGTCGGCGGTAATCAGATTATCCCCAGGCAGGACCAGGAAATCATCTTTGATTTTTGTTTTCGCCTGGGCCAGCGCATGGGCCGTCCCCAGCTGACGTTCCTGCGTAACATAGGTCAGGTCAACTCCGAACGATTCGCCGGAGCCGAAATAGTCAAGCACCTGCTCTTTATGGTAGCCGACCACCAGCGCGATATCGCGAACGCCTTTCTGCGCCAGTGCCTCGATAACGTACTGCAGAATCGGCTTTCCGGCAATAGGCAGCATCACCTTGGGTCGGTTCACGGTAAACGGTCTCAGCCTCTGCCCCTCGCCAGCAGCCAGGATAACCGCTTGTTTCATCTTCTTCTCCTCAGAATATTCTCGAGCCCGGGGCAATCGCCCCTCTCGCCACCGCCCCCGGACCGATAAACGCGTGGTCGCCAATGGTGCTGCCGACATTGAAGTTGGCGTTTATACCCGTTTCCACCCCATCGCCTATTATGGCACCCAGCTTGCGCCGTCCGGTAGCGATGCCTTCCACCACAACCTCCTTCTTATCCAGCCTCTGGTTGGCGATTTTGGTGCCAGCGCCGAAATTGCACCCCTCGCCGATTACGCTGTCGCCGGCATAGTTATGGTGGGGGAGTTTGGTGTTTCTCATTATGATGCAGTTCTTCACCTCCACCGCACTGCCTATGTGGCAGCCATCCCCGATAGAGGTATATGGCCTGATGTAGCAGTTGGGGCCGATATCGCAGTTATCTCCGATGATGACCGGCCCAACGATATACGAACCGGAACGAACCACGGAATTCTTGCCGATGGTAATGGGACCCTTCATGACCACGTTCTCCTCAACCTCGCCTGAGTTCTGGGCCTTCAGCCCGGCCATCAATGTTTCATTTGCCGTCAGCAAATCCCAGGGATAGCTGATATCCAGCCACTCGCCTATGGTATGACAGGCGATAACCTGTCCTGCTTCTATCATCAAGGTTAATGAATCGGTCAGCTCATACTCGCCGCGCGGCGATTTTCTGGTTCTCGATATAGCTTCGAATATCTCCGGCGTCAGGAGATACAGGCCGGCATTGGCCAGGCGCGAGGGCGGGTTTTCCTCCTTCTCATGAATGCGGACCACCTTGCCTTTGTTTTCCTCGACCACGCCCAAGCCCCGCGGGTCACTAACCTCAATAACCGCCAGCGTGGCCTTTTTCCTGAAGGCCATCTCCTTTATGTCCTTGCGGGCAATAATCATATCGCCGTTCATCAGCAGGAAATCGCCCGCGGTCAGGTCGGCCACCATTTTCAGGGCATCGGCGGTGCCCAGCTGCCGCCGCTGTTTTACGTAGTCAACCCGCACCTTCCACTTCCGGCCATCGCCGAAGTAATCAAGCACCGCCTCATCATGGTAGCCGACCACAAAGATAAACTCGCCGATACCGGCGGCAATCGCTTCAATGAGCAGGTGCTCGAGTATGGGCTTATTGGCGATGGGCAGCATTACCTTGGGCCTGGTGTAAGTGAGGGGACGCACGCGGCTGCCCTCGCCGGCGGCCAAAATAACCGCTTTCAACCAACGTTCTCCTTGCTAAATACTTTTACGAAATAGTACAGGCTGAAGAGAACAGGTATCACAACGAGCCTGTAAATCTCAGTATTGTCCTCATTCTACTACGCTGGCCTTAAAAGTCAATAGAAGCCGAAACTGCCGGAAAATATGCAATAAGGGAAAGAAAAAGCCGAAACGCTATACGCCCAGCCGGGAACGGGTATAGAGAATCCTGAGCACGTTATCACGGTCGATAAGCCCGATGATTCTGCCCTCGCTGGCCACCGGCATCTGGCTGATGCCGTACTCTTCCATCTGCTCGATAACGCTCAGCACCTCATCATCGGGCTGGACTGCCTTTAATCGCTCCACCGGTGTCATGACCTCGCCCACGGCGGCGGTATCCCATGCCTTCCGGTCAACCGATTTAATATTCTGCAGGGTCAGTATGCCCTTCAATTCCCGCTCGGCGGTAACCATGAAGCACTGATAGCCGCCGAGGAAGATATAGTCCTGAACGACACGGCTGATGGTCATCTCCGGAGATATCACCGGGCAGTTGGCCGTCATAACGTCAGCCACTTTAACTCCCATCAGCGCTGCCTGCCACCGTGCCTGCCGGTAACTGGCGGTGGCCACATAGGTCAGAAATAAC
>CAYFVI010000255.1:0-2766 GCA_964346525.1 uncultured Dehalococcoidaceae bacterium | reverse complement strand
CCCGACGGTGAACGACATCGGCACATCGCGGAAACACATCATGGACGGGGTAGAAGGCAGTTTGCGCCGGCTGGGGACGAACTACATCGATATCTACTATACCCACCGCTGGGACCACGCCACACCCATTGATGAGACGCTTCGCGCGCTGGACGACCTGGTCCATCAGGGAAAGGTGCGTTATCTCGGCTGCTCCAACTACCTTGTCTGGCAGCTCAGCAAAGCGCTGTGGCAGAGCGAGGTCTTGAATTTGGCGCGATATGACTGCATACAGCCGCCGTACAACCTGATTACCCGGGGCATCGAGGACGAAATGCTGACCCTCTGTGTCAATGAGGGGGTGGGGGTCTGTGTTTACAATCCACTCGCCGGCGGGTTGCTCACCGGAAAGCATGACCCGAACAAGCCTCCGGTCGAAGGCACGCGGTTCAGCAACAAAATGATGGGCAAGATGTACAGCGACCGCTACTGGCAGCCTGGCGACTTCGAGGCCGTGGAGCGGTTCCGTGAGATAACGCAGAAGCACGGGCGGAGCATGGCCCAGTTCGCCCTCGCCTGGATACTGAATAACAAAGCTATTACCTCGGTGCTCTGCGGTGCCACCTCGATAAAGCAGCTAGAAGAAAATATCGGTGCGGTAGAATTGGCCCTGACCAAAGAGGAATTAAGCACCTGCGACGAGGTCTGGCACCAGCTCAGGCCGCCCCGGTTTTTCTACGGGGCACAGCAGCTCTACCGCTGATTCAGCTTGCCGTGGGCGGCAAGGCCACTGGCTCTGCCGGGATTACTTTGCCATCTTTTATGGCGGTTACCGGCGTAACCAGTCTGTCTGCTTTCATGGTCTCTCCCGGCGTATCGGTCAATGTCCAGGCTCCGGAGCGGATTTCCAGTATGGAAACATCCGCGGCCATGCCCGGCTTGAGGCTGCCTATCCTGCTCTCTTCATGAATTGCGCGTGCGGGATTGATGGTGGTCATAGCCACCACCTGTTTCAGGTCCAGCCCCAGTGCCATGAATTTCGACATATTAACGGGAAGGCTGAAAGTCCGGTCTTTCAGGCACCGGTGGTTGAGGTCGGTGCTGATAATGGTGGGCAGGATACCTTCCGCCAGACATTTACGCGCCACCGCGAAGGAGAAATTGCTCCGTCCGGTGGCCGTCTCCATTATGACGCCGCGTTCTTTGGCGGCTTTCAATTCCGGCAATATCGTGCCGTCGGATTTAATGACATTGCCCTGATTGCCGGAGTAAAGGTGGGCCAGAATATCGCCGGCTTCCATCACGGATAGGCATTCCGGGGTTACCGTTGCCGGCACTAGGTTATCCCAGTCACCTATGTGAACCATAATGGGTAGGCCGAACTGTTTGGCGATTTTCTTGGCCGTCTTGACCACTTCGACGCCGGCGCTGGCGACGAGCTTGCCGACAAGTCTCAGTTTGACTCCTTTGATGACATCCTTATTGGCTTCTATGGTCTCTGCCATGGCATCGATGTTCACCTCGTCCCAGTCCCTCAGTTCCGGTTCGGGAATCAGGCCAAGAGAGCACAGGTGAAGGAAGCAGAAGACCTTGGTCTGCGCTCTGGGCAGGATATATTTGGGAAAAGCGGCAAACGTTTTCTCGCCGGCGCTTCCCCCGTCCACCACCGTGGTCACCGCGTGTTTCACCCCGGCGGTGTCAGGCTCAATGCCAATCTTCATTATGCTGTCGAAGACGTGGACATGCGTATCAATGAGCCCGGGGGTGACCACCTTGTCCTTAGCATCAATAACCTGCTGGCCTTCCTGCGGGGAAATATCTTTATCTACGGCGGCAATCTTATCTCCGTTTATGGCAACGTCCATGGTGCCATCGATATTTTGCGCCGTGTCAATTACTCTTCCACCCTTTATCAATAGGTCGTACATGGCAGCTCTCCTTTCACTTGCCGTATATCTTACCACAACTTTCAATCGATTAACAGATTTTGTTATAATGCGGACGAATGTTGTCTGCTGCTCATTATTTTTATTGGATTATCGGGGATAACCATGGATGAACGGATATTAAAAGACAGAGTTGCCATAGTTACCGGAGCTTCCAAAGGGCTGGGGGAGGGGATTACCAGAGCCTTCGCTGCGGAAGGAGCGGCGGTAGCGATGTTAAGTCGGGATTTGTCGCGACTCCAGAAACACGAGGCCGACCTCAAAGCAATTGGGCAAAAAGCAATTGCTTTTCCGGTGGATGTGGCCGATGTGGAGCAGGTAAATCAAGCGGTAGAGCAGGTGGTGGGCCAGTTCGGGCGGGTGGATATACTGGTAAACAATGCCGCCATCGCACCATCGATGCTCTTTGTGGATATGCCCGATGAGGTCAGGGGCAGCGTCATCAACGTGAATATAAATGGTGTCTGGAACTGCACCAGAGCGGTGATAGCGCTCATGATAAAGCAACGGTATGGGAAAATAATTAACATATCCTCGGTTACCGGGCCACTGGTCTCGGGCAGGGGTATGACGGCCTATGCCGCCTCGAAAGGTGCCGTTTCGGCGTTTACCCGGACGCTGGCACTTGAGGTCGCGGAGCATGGTATCAACGTGAATGCCATCTGCCCCGGCTCCTTTGATACGCCCATGTTCCGCAGCGTGGCCAGACCGAGGGGCTGGGCTTCAGAAGATGAGTACGTGAAGCACGTGGGCAAAGAAATTCCGCTGGGCCGTCTGGGCACCATTGAGGAGATGGGGGACCTGGCGGTTTTTCTGGCCTCGGACAAATCGAAGTACATCA
>CAYFVI010000254.1:0-3210 GCA_964346525.1 uncultured Dehalococcoidaceae bacterium | reverse complement strand
TCTACATGGGCCTCTCCGGCGATGGCTTCGACCTTTTCCCTGAGCGCTCCGTCCATCTGAGATAGCACGGCATCATCCGGGTGGCGCAGGTCGACGGTGAAGAAGACCGAGCCCGGGATTACATTTCTCGAGTTTGGTCTCACGGTAACCAGACCGACCGTTGAGACGGCCGGGGCATGGTCCAGAGCGAGGCTCTGGATTGCCTCGACCATTCTGGCACAGGCCACCAGGGCGTCGTGGCGGAGATGCATGGGCGTGCTGCCGGCATGGGCATCCTGCCCGGTCACGGTCACCTCGTACCATTTCTGTCCCTGCATGCCGGCCACCACACCGATAGTCTTATCCTCCGCCTTCAGGACCGGCCCCTGCTCGATGTGGAGTTCAAAATAGGCGCCCAGCTTGTGGTCGCCGCATTTCTGGGCACCGCGATAGCCGATGCGCTCCAGCTCCTCGCCGAATTTTTTGCCTTCGCGGTCCTCAACGGCATAGGCAAAGTCGCGCTCAAAGATGCCGGCGAACACACCGGAGGCCAGCATCGGCGGGGTGAAGCGGGAGCCTTCCTCGTTGGTCCAGTCGATTAATTCCAGCGGGGCATTGGTGGTGTATCCGGCTTCATTAAATGTGCGCAGCACCTCGAGTCCGCAGAGGACGCCGGCAATGCCGTCAAACTTGCCCCCAGAAGGCTGCGTATCTAAGTGGCTGCCGATGGCAATCGGCGGTAACGCATTTGCTTGGCCGGGGCGCCGGGCGAAGATGCTGCCCATCTCGTCGATGCTGACGGTGCACCCGGCAGCCTCGCATTGTTTGACGAACCAGTCGCGCACCTGACGGTCGGCGTCGGACAGCGTCAGGCGGCAGACGCCGCCTTTATCGGTGCCGCCGAAGCGGGCGGTATCCATAATGGTATCCCATAATCTTTGCCCGTTAACCTGTAGCTTGTCCATGCCGGTCTCCGCTATTTAAATTTTCTTGACTCCGCACCAGTCCATGATGAAGGCGGCTAGCGCTTTGGTGCAATCGAGCAAAGAGTCGATTTCCACATACTCGTTCACGCCGTGGATGTTTCCGCCGTTCGGGCCGAAAGTGATGGCCGGCATATTGAAGAACGGTGCCAGGCGGGTGTCCAGGCCCCAGGTAGCACCGATAATATCGAAATCGGACTTCAGGGTGCCCTCGGCGGACGACTTGAACGCCAGTACAAACGAATCGTCCGGAGCCTGCTCCCAGGGGATAACCCGTTTTTCATGCCAGACGACCTCCGGCGGGTGCTGACGCAGCCACTCATCTCCTTCCGCGGCCCTTTTCACCGCCTGCTGGACCTGCTTTTGCACTTCGGCCACGTTTTCCGCGGGCAGGTGGGACATGCGGCACTCAATCTCCGCCCATCCGGGCACGGTGGAAACCCAATCGCCGGCACGGTAGGTGCCGATGTTAAGGTGGCAGGAGCGGCCGGCGTGTTTTTCGAATAGGGGATGGCGGTTCTCGTGCGCCCGCCTTTCATCAAGTTCGACCAGCACATCGTAGACAAGGTTCATCTTGCCGATGGCATTGACGCCGGTGTGCGCCACGCCGGCATGGGCTGACTTCCCGATTACCTTTACTTTAAAGAACAGGACGCCGGGATGAGCGACGGTTATCTTCATGTTCGGCTCGGGGATTATAAGCCCGTCGGCGGTGAAGCCATCGAGCAGGCAGGCCAGCGTGCCGCCGCCAGCCATCGGTTCTTCCTCGATGACGCTTTGCAGGGTTAACGTGCCTTCCGGCTTGAGGCCAGTCTCCAGCAGGGCTTTCAGAGCATAGCAGTTGGCAATCAGCCCCGCCTTCATATCGCAGGCACCACGACCATATAATTTGTTCCCCACCACCTTGCCCGACCAGGGCGAAAACTCCCAATCCGCTACTGGCTCCGGTGATACTACGTCAATATGCCCGTTCAATATCAGGGATTTGGCTGACGGTTCGCCTTCCAGAACGCCCACTATATTGGGCCGTCCGCGATAATCAAAGGCCGATTTGACGTAGGCTTTATGGCGGCTGATTTTATCAGGGTCAGCGTCCTTTGATGTTACCTTCAATCCCAGGTCCGAGTACAGGCGTTGCATGTATTTTTGCGCCTCGCCTTCCTGGCCGCTGATGCTGGGAATCTGCACCAGCTGGCTTAAATCGCGGAGGATTTCATCGCGCCTGCTTTCAATGAAGCGAAAAATCTTATTTTTAGTATCGTCCTTTTCGGTCATGCCAGTACCCCCTGTAAATCTGCAAACGATACAAAACTATCAATCACTGTATCAGAAATCGACCTTTGAGGCAATGCGTGGAGCGATTGCCAGAATCGGTCGCACGTGATATATTGCTAGCAAACGTGATAGGAGAGGAAAGCAGTGCTGTTACTGAATCATAATGATGTAATGAAAGTGCTGTATATGCCTGAGTGCATTGATGCTGCGGAAAAAGCCTTCATCGAGCTTGCCTCCGGCACCGCAGTCCTGCCTCTGCGCATTAATCTATTCACTCAGGAAGGTCTGGGACTGTACATGCCGGCGTATCTCAAGGAGATGGGAGCGCTCGCCTGCAAGGTGGTGACCAGCTACGTAAGCAACCCGGCAAAGCACAAACTGCCCACTATTCTGGGGAAGGTGCTGCTTCAGGACCCGGAAACGGGCGATGTTATCTGCATCATGGACGGCGGCTATCTCACCGCGGTCAGGACCGGCGCTGCCAGCGGGGTGGCTACCAGATACCTTGCCCGCGAAGATAAAGGCCAGAAGGTCGGGATATTAGGCGCCGGGGCACAGGGCCGGACGCAGCTCTGGGCGATGACCGTCGCCAGGGATATTGTCAGAGCTTATGTGTATGATGTTCATGATGAGGCAGCGGGCCGATTCATTAAAGAAATGACCGCAAAGCTCCAGATTGATATCGTCCGGGCGACATCGCCCGAGCAGATTATGCAAGAGGCGGACATCATCTGCACCGCCAGCTCCTCGCCCACGCCTTTGTTCGATGGCAATAAGGTGAGAGAGGGGATACACATCAACGGCGTTGGCAGCCACACCCCCAAAGCCCGCGAGCTTGATACCGCCATCATAAGGCGGTCGAAAATAGTCGTCGACTCCTATGACGCCTGCCTGAGGGAGGCGGGCGATATCATGATTCCCATCCAGGGGGGAGCAATCGATAAATCACATCTGTATGCCGAAATCGGCGAGG
>CAYFVI010000253.1:0-2105 GCA_964346525.1 uncultured Dehalococcoidaceae bacterium | reverse complement strand
GTTGGCCAGCGACTTTATCTTCTGGATAATCTCGTTATATTGCATTGTTTCCGGAAACCTCACCTCCTGTGTCCCTCTCTCCTTACAAGGGGGGAGGTAGTTCGAGGAGAGGGGCTGCGCCCCTCTGAAACACCCCGTTGTATTAATCTATAACTATTTTATAATTACCCTTTCCTTCTCTGCCTGCTTCACCACCTCTCCAATAGCCCTGACCTCTGGTAACTTCTCCTTAAGCTGATTAACATCATCCGGCGCACAGATGAGCGCCATACCGATGCCCATATTCAACACGCGGAACATCTCACTATGGTCAACATTGCCCCGGTGTTGAATCAGCTTGAATATCGGCGGCACCGTCCAGGAATTCTTATCCAGTTGGGCGGCGAGTCCCTCCGGCAGCACGCGGGGGATATTGTCAGGAAGGCCGCCGCCGGTGATGTGTGCCATTCCCTTTAGCAGGGAGAGCAAAGGCTTTAAATCATTGAAGTAGCAGCGGTGCGGCTCCAGAAGTTCTTCACCCAGCGTCCTTCCCAGTTCGGAGAAATGCTTTTTGAACTCATCAACATGGAAAATTTTGCGCACCAGCGAGTAGCCGTTGGTGTGCAGTCCGCTGGAGGGCAGGCCGACGACGGCATCTCCAGCCTTAATGGTTTTTCCCGTGATTATTTTGTCCTTCTCCACGGCACCGATAATGAAGCCGACAAGGTCGTAGTCATCGCCGGAATACAGCCCGGGCATCTCGGCAGTCTCCCCGCCGATAAGGGCACAGCCAACTTCTTTGCAGGCTTGCGCTATTCCCGCTGCAATCGCCTCCACCTGCTCCGGCACCAGCTTGCCCATGGCGATGTAATCGAGAAAGAAAAGCGGCTCCGCCCCGCAGCTGAGGATGTCATTGACGCAGTGGTTGACCAAATCAATGCCGACGGTATCATGCTTGCCCAGAGCGGCGGCTATCTTCAGCTTAGTGCCGACGCCGTCCACGCTGGAAACGAGGACCGGCTGCTTATATCCTTTGAATTCAAAAAGACCGCCGAAGAAGCCGAGGCCGCCCAGTACCTCGGGGCGGTGGGTGGTTTTAGCCTGCCTGCCGATGAGCGCCTTGACTCCGGCGGCAACATCGATATTGACGCCGGCGGCGGCATAGGTATGCCGGGCTGTTTTATCTGCCATAGATGACACCTTATATGCTAATCCAGTGCCTAAAATATATTAAATGTCTCAGTTGCAGAACAGGTTACCGGAAAAGCGGTTTGCCTTAATAATATTAAATATTTGATAAAAATCAACCAGTTAGACCCAGACCGGCGAAAATGGCCTTGGAATCCAGGTTCGATTGCAGGATTTCGGCCAGCCGGTTCAGCTTTTTCTCCTGATGAAGCCTGGTCCCGTCCAGCAAATCCTCGATATGCTCAATTACCGTGTCCGTATCGTGCTGGGTTATGATTATGGGAACGCCTTTCTCGTCCGCCTTGAAGCGGACGTAGTCAATCGGCTCCCCGCCCCCGCTGATAACCAGGCACCTGGTCTTGGTTTCCAGCGCCGCCATCTGCATATCCGGCCGGTCATTTCTGACCACCGCTGCCTTATTAACTTTGCGCCCGAAATAGTCCAGGCCGGAATCGAGGCACATCGCCCCCACCATGACGTTTTCCACCAGTTCCCTCACTTTTTCCCCGTTATTAAGCAGCTTGCCTCCTATTTGCTCGGCCAGCTCACCGACGATAAAGGCAACCAGCGTCCTTTCCTCGGGCAATACGCCCAGGACGCGCATCTCTGACCCGGCCAACCGGGAAGTAAGTTCATCGCAGGTGCGACTCAGTTCCCTTTTTGGCACCTTGTTCAGGATAAAACCGAGCAGATTTTCGCCGAAGCTGAGATAGCTGTCCCTATACTTCGGTGCCGCTTCTCCCCTGACATAATTTTCCACAGCGATTACTTTAGCTTTTAAAGTTTTGGCGATTTCATACGCGGTCTGGCTGTTGTCATCGTCCGGCGTTGGCCCGCAGTACCCCTCAATGATGACCACATCTTTATTCTGGGAGACCTCGATGTAAGCCTCACGTGCCCTGTCCGCCAGAGCCTTCCCGCTGCCCAGCGATGGGCTT
>CAYFVI010000252.1:0-3567 GCA_964346525.1 uncultured Dehalococcoidaceae bacterium | reverse complement strand
CATTGCCGTCTTCCAGTTCCATCTCCTGAGAGTAGCCGGTAATTCTGACCGGAAGAATTCCGGCAGCATGTATAACCTCCTCAGGGACGTAAGTGCAGAGCCAGCCGAATACCTTTCCTCCCTTGCTCTTATGTGCCAAGACTTCCTCAGTCCTGGGAAAGATATCGTTTATCTGGCGAAAGCTCTCCAGCGCCGGCAGTGTCACTGTGGTTGCTTGCGTCACCTCTGTGGCCATAATCAAATTAACTACTGCTTTAATTAGCAGCCTTTTCCTTTACTCAAGGCAATCTAAAAAGCCATTATCGCTTATTGATTTACCACACCTCAAAGTCCGAGTTCAGGTAACCAGATAGCCGCCATCAACTACCACCATGCTGCCCGTAATATAACTGGCCATATCCGAGGCCAGAAAAAGAGCCACCCTACCGATTTCATCGGCCTCACCCATCCTCCCCAGAAGCATGCGCGACATAAACGCCCTCAGATGCGCTTTTGCCTCGCTGCTCGGTGGACCGGAAAACACCGACCGCACCCCCTCGGTCATGATGCATCCCGGAACAATAACATTCACCCTTATGTCATGCCTGCCCAGTTCCCGCGCCAGGCTTTTGGTCAGCGTGAGGACGGCGCCCTTCGATGCTGCATAGGCGGCCATACCATCGCCGGAGGAGTGTATCGCCTCGATGGAAGCGATATTGACAATGCACCCTCCCCGCCCATGCTCGATCATTTTCCGGCTGGCGGCACGACTGCAGAGCAGGGTCCCTTTTAAATTGACCGAAATCACGTTATCGAATTCTTTTTCCGTCATCTCGGCCAGCGGCATCCGCGGATATATGCCGGCATTGTTTATCAGTATGTCGATACTGCCCAGCATGCCTGCCGCTTCCCCGACCATGTTCTCCACGGCTTTCCCCTGAGTGATATCGCATACTAACGGCTCGACCCAGTATCCATAATCCTGCAATTCTCTGCTGGCCTGCACCGCCTTCTCACCATTGACGTCAACGATTAAGACTTTGGCCCCAGCTTCGGCCAGGCGGCAGGCAATGGCATATCCGATACCTACGGCGCCCCCGGTAACCAGAGCGCCCCTGCCGTTAAGTTTGACAAGCTCCGGAACGGCTGGATAATCGCGAGGCGAAGACATGGCTGCTTAATATAATACCTAGATTTTCTATGTATTTTATAAATATCGATTATATCTGTCAAACAAAGGAAACACGATAAGAAAGAGGGATTTTCCGTCCATTCCGCTTTTAGCTACTGCTCAAGTACATCCTTGGTGCTGGGCAATTCACCGCAAATGCGCTCGTCGATTCTGGTGGCTTTATCCAGCGCCCTTCCCAGCGCCTTGAACAGCGCTTCTGCCTTGTGGTGATCGTTGGTGCCGTAAGCAATCCGGACATGGAGGTTCATCCTGGCCTCAACTGCAAATGACTCGAGAAAGTGACGGATAAGGTCGGTAGCGAAACCGCGCATATCATTGCCGCTGAAGGGTAGTTCCAGCACCGTGTAGCCGCGACCGCTTATATCCAGCGCCAAGGTGGCCAAGGCATCATCCATCGGCACTGAAGCATCGGCCATGCGGACTAATCCCCGCTTATCCCCCAGAGCTTCGGCGAATGCCTTGCCCAGACAGATGGCCACGTCTTCGGCGACGTGGTGCTGGTCGTTTCCGGCCGCGGAGATGGTAAGGTCGAATATACCGTGCTGCGCCAGCTGCGATAGCAGGTGGTCGAACATCTCGATGCCGGTATCAATCTTCCACCGGCAGCTACCATCAATATTAAGTTCCAGGTTGATTTTGGTCTCTTTTGTATCCCGTTTTATTACCGATGTTCGGTTAGTCATTGCTCCCCTCCCCGAGTTCATGCAGTGCTTTTACCAAGATTTCGGTATCCTCCGGTTTGCCCACACTGATGCGTATGCTGTTCTGCAAACGCGGCAGGTTGAAGTAACGAACCAGTATCCCTTTCTGCTGAAGCCTCTGCTGCAACTGGCCAGCGTCGCCTTCAAGCACCGAGCAGAAAATGAAGTTGGCCTGCGACGGAAACGGCCTTAGCCAGTTGATTTTTTCGAGCTCCTGGAACATCCTCTCCCGTTCGGCGATTATGGCTTTCACCCGGCTCATCAGATATTCGATGTCTTTCAGCGATTCCTGCACCGCCACCAGCGCGGCCACGTTAACATTATAGGGCAGTTTTATTTTAAGTAAATAACCGGCGATTTCCGGCGAGAAAACCCCGTAACCGACGCGCATCCCGGCCAGCCCGGCCCATTTGCTGAAGGTCCTGAGCACCATCAGGTTCGGATATTGCTCAGCCAGTGGTACCACCGTCTGGCCGTAGAATTCATAATAAGCCTCGTCGACCAGCACCGGCAGGCCCGTTTCCAGCAAGTTTACAATATCTTTTTCCGGCGTCGCTGTACCGGTGGGGCTGTTCGGGTTGGCCAGAATAATCAATTTTGTCTTCGGCGTTATGGCCGCCCTTACCTCATTCACGGCAACAGCATAGTTTTCATCCCTCGGCACATTGACCAGCGCCGCGCCGTTGATGGTGGTCCGAGTACGGTACATATCAAAGGTGGGAATGCAGTTGATGACCTCATCCCCCGGCCTGATAAAAAGGCACAGGATATCATCCAGCAGCTCACCGCTGCCGCAGGCCGCCACGATATTACCGGCATCAACGTCCACGTAGTCCTGCAATTGTTGACGCAGTCCAGCCTGTGCCGCATCAGGGTAAATATGCCACTTCCGATATTCCGCCAGTGCCTGCAATACCCTCGGCGAAGGGCCATACGGGTTCTCGTTGGCGTCAAGCTTGAGTATTCTTTCTGCTGGAATGCCAACCTTGCCCGCGAGGGTCTCCGGCGAAGTATGCGCGGAATAGCCACCTAGGCTCTTAAGTTCAGGCCTGATTAGTCTAGCAATATCGTCGAGCACCACTTATCGACCTCTGGGGCAGACTTTCATGCACTCCGTGCAGCCACCGGCGGCGCTGCGGAAAGCACAGCAGGCGTATTTGTTGAAGGCGTATTGCTCGCCGGCTTTCGGCTCGGATATCGCTTTTGCCGGACAGATTTCACCACAGATGCCGCAGCTTTCACATTCGGTGCTGAATTCACCCTTCGTCGGCTCAAGCCCAGCCTCGGTGAGGCAGCAGGCAAGCCTAGCTCTCGGCCCCAGGTTAGGCGTAATCAGCAGGCTGTGCCACCCCATTCGGCCCAGGCCAGTTGCCTCCCCAGCGTGCTTGTAGGAGAACACCGCTTCCTGAAATCTGCTGTCCATAGGGCAGCCGGCGGCCGGCAGTGGCAACGCCTTCAGCCCTTCCCTGTGGAACACCTTGGCGATATCATAGGTTGACTTGGTCAACCTTCCATTAACATAGTCCATGTGCCGGGCGAGAAGATCGTAAAGCGATGCCGCCCCCGTTATCCTTTCCGGAGTCGATAAGTCCAGCACTTCCGGATAAACCTCCATCGCCAGCACCACTACCGATTTGGCCTGCGGCAATAACCTCAGGGCTGTTTCCCTAAGCTTGGTTCCTTTCCAGTCATCCA
>CAYFVI010000251.1:0-2889 GCA_964346525.1 uncultured Dehalococcoidaceae bacterium | reverse complement strand
ATGGCGAAGGACAAGGAATTCCTGAAGGTCTATGAGAACTGGTTCGCGGGCCTTAAGCCATTGCTCGAAGGGGCAAAAGTGGAGCTCTGGCATAGAGCCTAGAAAGCTTATGCCAGCCGGCAGGGGTAAGACATAATAGTCTGTGGACTTGAATTCCAGTAACCTCTTGAATAGCAATGAAACCTGTACCGACCCTATAATATAAATGGTATAGAAAAACGTAGCGTGAAGCTATTCTATCAATTAGGTTATAAGTATTTTCGTATGCCCTGGGACATGGGGCCACGGGAAGAGCTCGTGCAGCTTGTGGAGAGCAGGCGTATCACCCCATGCCGAGCCATTGACCTGGGCTGTGGGACAGGGAGCAATGCTATTTTTCTGGCACAGCACGGCTTTGACGTGACGGGAGTGGATTATGCCGCTTCAGCTATCGAGAAAGCGAGACGAAAAGCAGACGCGGCAAAGGTAGCGGTTGAATTTATAGAAGACGACCTGACGAGATTAAGAAAGGTAAAGGGCACCTTCGATTTTCTGGTAGATTACGGCGCGCTGGATGACCTATCACCGCAGGACCGCAGCCTGTACGTATCCAATGTATTACCACTCACCAACGGTAACAGCCGGTTTTTACTGTGGTGCTTCGAGTGGAGGATGCGCTGGTGGGAACGTATCCTGACCAAGCTCCTCCCTTTCGGTGCCTTAGCTCTTGAGCCAGGCGAAGCTGAACTCCGGTTTGGCAAATTTTTTCAGATAGAGCGAATAGCTGGAGAAGCCGGATTAACCGGCTGGCCACGTGGCTTTGCCGCATACCTGATGACGCGAAAAGAATTCCGGTCGTGAACTTGCTCACGAACCATATCTGGACGATGCTGAATCCGGCCTGCGCCCTGCTCGCGCCAGAATTACACTCCGTTAGGAAACGCAATCCATGAATGTGAGGAAAATCATACTAATGGATGCGAATATGCTTTATAATAATATTACGTAAAGAAGCTTAGGAATGGTTTAGTTAGCACACATGGGATTGCAGAAAAAGCTCTTCACTTACTTGGGGGTTGGTCTGCTGGTACTCATCGTTCTGGTGGTTGTATTTTCCCTGCAGACCGTCAACCAGGGGATCCGCCTGGTCCGCCATGAGAGGCTGATACTGGCTGAGAATATAGCGGCCGATATCGACCAGGTGATACAGCATCTGGGAAACGAAATAGTTGATACGGCTTCAGTCTTGGCACAGGAGCGGGAGGATAACTTCACCGATTCTCATGAAGAGCGTGTGTCTTCTCTACGCTATCATCTGCAATATGACCTGGTATCTTTTTACCGCGTTGAGCAAGCTGTTTTCCTGACTATACTGGACGCTGAGGGACGGGTTATTTTCACGGAACCCGATTCCGCCCAGAATGCGAACCAGCCCATGGCCGATGCTGCTATTATGGGGCGATTGGTTGAAGGCGAGCCACAGTTCAATGAACTTGAGGCAGGTTTCCTGACCCGGGACGCTACCGTCCTTTCTCTGATAGCGCCGGTCAAGGATGAGCGAGGGGAGATAAAGGGAACGCTCATCGCGGAGATGCCCGATTTCCCGAGCATCGCCGGCGCCAATTCTTTACGCTGGCAGTTAGGTGAGGACCATGGACTGGAGTTAGTATCAAGTAACGGGATTATCTTAGGCAGCTCAAGCTCCGGTCAAATTTTAAAGGAGAGCCCTCACTGGAACCTCATCCGTTCTCTCGCCCAGAAGCGTCTGTCTGGAGTGGAAACGCATCCCGCAAGCGAAAAGGGAGAGGCCCACCTGGTCACCTTTGCGCCTCTTGCCTATGCGCCCTGGGGTGTGGTTCTGGAACAGCCCGAGGACGAAGCTTTAGCGATGCCCTGGGCGGTGGGGCAACGCCTCCTGATCGTGAGCGGATTGGCGGCGTTGTTAGCCATCGGCTTAGTCTGGATGGTAACACGGCAGGTTGTTTCCCCGTTGCAACGCCTTGCGGCTGTGGCACAAAAATTTGGGACCGGGGACCTGGATACTCCAATCCCTATTAAGAGCAAAGATGAGATAGGAACACTGGCTCAGAGCTTTGACACCATGCGTCGCCAACTCAAGCGTTCACTGGGAGAAATAAAGCAGTGGAACCGAGCGCTGGAAGGAAGAGTGAAACAGCGGACAAAGGAACTGGAGGAGCTTTCTCAACGCCTAAACGAGCGCAACAGGGAGCGCGGCGACCTTCTGCGCAAGATTATCGTTGCGCAGGAAGAGGAAAGGATGCGCATCGCCCGCGAACTCCATGATGAGGTTGGCCAGACCCTCACCAGTCTGGTAATGAGCTTGGGGAGCATTGAAGCCCTCTGTTCCCGGAAGTCTATAGCCAAACAAAGGCTGGAGTCTCTGCGCAGCCTAACCAGCGAGGCGGTTGAGGAGATACGCCGTCTAATCCAGAACCTTCGCCCCAGCCTTCTGGATGACCTGGGACTGGTGCCCGCCATTCGCTGGTATGTGGAGAACTATCTGGCGCCAGCTGGGGTGAAGGCGGAGCTACAGGCACAGGGGCTGGATCGAAGGCTGCCGCCCACCATTGAGATAACATTGTTCCGGGTGGTTCAGGAGGCAATCACCAATATCGTCAGGCACGCCCATGCCAAGACCGCGCATATTTACCTCACGCTCAATGACTCCGTCATTACGGGAAGCATTGAGGATGATGGGGCAGGTTTTCCGGCGAGCACATTACGCGACGACATGCGTAACGGCACCGGAGTTGGCCTCCTGGGCATGGAGGAACGGGTAAACCTTTTACAGGGGAAGTTAAATATCGAATCCCGGCCGGGAGAAGGTACCCGGATCACTTTCGAAATTCCTTTGCCGGAGGATAGCGTTGGAGAAAATCCGCGTTCTTA
>CAYFVI010000250.1:0-2589 GCA_964346525.1 uncultured Dehalococcoidaceae bacterium | reverse complement strand
GGGGAGGGGTGGTGCTTTGCTGTCCATTGCCTTCTTCGGTGGTCTCTGGGGTGGTCCTCTGGGTGGCTATCTATCCGACCGTCTGGGGCGGATACCGGTTATAATAGCGGTAGGACTGGTGGCCGGGCCATCCATTTACCTTTTAAATCATGTATCCCTGGGGTTCGGTCTCTACGCTGTGCTGCTCCTCATGGGTACAGCGATGCACGTTGGCATGCCAGTGGTGGAGTCCTATATCATCAGCCATGTTTCACCCCGGAGACGCTCTACGGTGCTCGGCATCTACTATACGGGCAGCCGCGGGGGACCGGCCATCACCCTGCTTATCGGCTATCTCATTGATACTTATCAGTTCTATATCACATTGTCCGGGATAGCACTAACCATGCTGGCTGTGGCGCTTGTTGGCACGGCATTGCTCTGGGGAAAGCGCGGGTGATTTATTAAGCCGGCTCTTTCATGGTGCCCCAGCGGGCGATATATTTCTCTTTGGCCTGAGGATTGACGATGGCTTTGGGCCATTCGCCGTGCATTATCCTGGCCACCTCCAATACCGGACGGTGCCACCGTTCCGCTTCAGAGTCTGGGGAAAAGAAGGCGGAGTGGGAGGTGCTGATGAAATTCTCCAGGGTGAGCAGGGGATTTTGGGGGTCGGGTGGTTCGGGGTCCATAACGTCCAGCGCCGCCATGGCTATCTTGACTCCTTTGAGAGCCTGAAAAAGCGCCGCCTCGTCAACAAAGCCGCCTCGGGCAGTATTTATCAGGCAGGCGGTTGACTTCATCTCGTTGAAAGCGTCACGACTAAATATCTTTCTGGTCTCCTCGGTCAACGCGGCGTGTATGGAAATAAAGTCGGACTCGTTGAGCAGGCGTTTCCAGTCCACCATTTCCACGCTCATCTGCCGGGCGACCTCCGGGGCAACATACGGGTCATGGGCGATAATACGCATTCCGAAGCCTCTGGCTTTGGGGACGAGCGCGCGTGCTACTCTACCGAAACCAAACAGGCCCAGCGTCTGGCCCTCCAGTTTGGTCATGGTCGGCCATATGCGTTGCTGGATTTCGACGCCGCTGGCGGAGAGTCCCCATTGCCCATTCCTGACGGCTCTATCCAGCGGGATAACTTTACGGGTACAGGCCAGAATCAACGCCATGGCGTGGTCGGAGACCTCTCCCACACAGTAGTCGGGCACGTTGGTCACCAGAATGCCGCGTTCCGCCGCGGCTGCGGTATCGATGCTGTCAAAACCGATCTGGGTATTGCTGATGAGCCGGCACTGCTTCAGGTTCTCAATGATTCTGCGGGGTACGGGCCGAATGCTGCCCACGGTGATTATGACATCGGCATCCCCGGCCAGTGCGATGAACTCATCATCGTTTTCACAGCGCCGGCCAACGAATTCTGCGCCCAGCTCGCTGAACTTCTGCGGGTACTTCTCTGACTCTCCCGCAGGGGCTAACGGCAACACCACTTTAAAGCGAGTCTCGCCACGATTCAAGATGCTATCTCCCAGCGTTCTATTCCGTGGCTAGCTTTCCTTATCGATGGTCACTTCGGCGCCCGAGCTGACCTGCCTGAAAACGGTGGCATCGCCGACGACGTGGCCGAAGACGGTAACCGCACTGGCTGGGTGGGGCTTGTCGCCTTCGCTCATCGGGGTGGGGCCAAAGAAGATGCAGAATCCCTGTCCCGGCGGCCAGTAGCCCAGGTCGCCGACCTCCACCAGGTCCTGCCCTTTCTCCTGGGCAATGCTGAGCGGAATGCCAAAGTATATCTCATCTCCCCAAGTATTGGCGCGTCCCTTGATGGGCAGGGCATCCCATATTGCCTGTGCCGTTTCCGTATCATTCAGTTCCGCCAGCGCCTCCACTGACCCTGCCTTTATGCGAATCCGTTTATCCATAATGCTGACCTCCCCCTGTAAGAGTATCAATAGTTCGGCAAATCAGTTATCCAGTGTAGCACAACACGTAGCTGTATCGCAATTATCCGTCCGCCTGTATTGACAAAGCAACGCCGCATCAATAGGATTTGGGTAACGGAAATAAAAGGCCGAGTCATTAGAGTGAAAGCCTATCTGGCCCTGCTGGTCGGGGTGGTATCGGTATCCTTCGCCGCCATATTTATCCGGCTGGCGGAGGCGCCGCCGCTGGTCATTGCCGCTTATCGTTTGACCATAGCCTCGCTCGTTCTTATCCCGATTGCCTATAAGAAGACGGTACCGAGTATGAAGCGGCTGTCCGGGCGCGACGGCCTGCTGCTCATACTTTCCAGTTTCTTTCTGGCACTGCACTTCGCGCTCTGGATAACCTCACTCAGCTATACTTCTATTGCCAGTTCGGTCATACTGGTGACCTGCCACCCGGCCTTTGTGGCCGTCATCTCCTACTTCCTCTGGCAGGAACGGCTGAATCGGCTGACCATCGGTGGTATGGTACTCGCTTTCATGGGCATAGTGCTGATAAACTACGGTGGCTTCGCTTTTGGTTCGCGTGCCATTCTGGGAGATGTGCTGGCGCTCATCGCTGGCTTCGCCATGGGCGGTTACCTCATCATCGGTGGGCAGGTGAAAGCCAGAATCGAAATTT
>CAYFVI010000249.1:0-2621 GCA_964346525.1 uncultured Dehalococcoidaceae bacterium | reverse complement strand
AGGGTTAGCAATGGGGCAATGGTGGATGTGGATATAGGCAGGTTTCTAAAAGGTAACTGAATAGATATTCAACCTGGGGAGTTCAGGAGGGGCGGAACGCCCCTCCTTCTATTTTCTTTCACCCCATATGTTGCCCGCCGAGCACGTTGATGCGTGTCCCGGTGACAAACGAGGAGAGGTCGGAGGCAAAGTAGAGCACAGCATTGGCGATGTCCTCGGGCTTACCCAGTACCTCCGTTTCCACCCCACCCCTCCGGAACGGTATTGTTTTGCCAAGGGCTTCCAGTTGTGCTGGGCCAAAGGCGGCGCCCTCCGTCAGTATGGGGCCGGGGTTGACCACGTTGACGTTGATACCGTATTTGCCCAGCCATCGGGCTGCCAGCATGCTCATGCCCATCAGGCCGGCCTTGGAGGCCGAATACGCGGGAGTGGAGAAATAGCCGCCGGCAACTCCCGCCAGCGAGCCGATATTGATAATCCTCCCCGAACGCTGCTCCATCATCGGTTTGATGACCGCACGCATGCAATAGAACACGCCGGAAAGGTCGGTGGCGATCTCCTCCGCCCAGCGCTCGTCGGTCATATCGAGGAATGGGTTCGCTTTTGAAGGGTCGGCAGCGGCGGTCAGCTGGGGTAAAACAGCGGCGTTGTTCACCAGGATGTCTATCTTCCCCCACGTATCGAGCACCTTTTGCACCGATTTATTCACCTGGGCGCTATCCGAGACATCGGTTCTCAGCGCCAGGACTTCTCCGCCCTCGGCTCTTATGTCCTTGGCTGCCTGCTCCAGCGGTCCCGGAGTCCGCCCCCATATGGACACTCTGGCGCCCTCTCTTGCCAGGGCAAGTGCAATCGCCTTGCCGAGGCCTCGGCTGCCGCCGGTAACAATGGCTACCTTATCTTTTACCAACATGCTGTCTCCTTTCGTCATTACGTATTGCCCCAAGTTCGAAAAACAGATTAACGAGATTTACTGCAACTGATTGATTTTATCAGATTATAAAATTTTGGTATACAGGGCTAACCAAACCATTCCGTTCACGTTATAAATAGTGAAAGTAACAGGGCAGGAGGCAGAAAATGAAGAAAGACCGGTCGATGAGCCTTATACTGATGCTCTTGTTCGGAATATCCGGCACGCTTATTCTGATATTTACCTGGCTGCAACCCATGCCGGGGATGGAAAGAGTGCTGAGCACGGTTCTCGGTGCCATCGGGCTCGGCGTGGCTTTAAGCCGAATTCCGGCGCTCAGATTCCCAAAAGCAGGGACGGAAGCGGGAAAGGTCCCGGTCGAAATTAAGGCCAGGGACTGAAGTCCATCAGTCCGGACGTCCGCTTTTTATATAGAGGGAAGCGAAACATCGCTTCCCTTTCTTTTGCCCTTTAATTTTTGTAGAATAGGCTTGTCATGGGCGAGCGTGCCACCCCAATCCGGCAGCAGTACCTCAAAATAAAGCGACGATACCCCAACGCCATCGTCCTCTTCCGCCTCGGCGACTTCTACGAGACCTTTGATGAAGATGCTAAAATCACCTCGCGAGAGCTGGAAATTGTCCTCACCTCCCGCGAGATGGGCAAGGGGAACAAGGTGCCGCTGGCGGGCATTCCGTACCACGCGCTGGATAACTACCTGGCCAGGCTGATAAATCGGGGCTACAAGGTGGCCATCTGCGAGCAGGTCACCAAACCGGGCGAAACGAAGGGCATCGTGCAGCGTGAGGTGGTCCGGCTGGTAACGCCGGGCACGGTGGTGGAGCCGGGACTTCTCGACAGCCGCAGAAACAATTATCTGGTCAGCCTGGTGCTGGGGGAGGAAAAGGCGGGGCTGGCCTATCTCGATATCACCACCAGCGAGTTCGCCACCGCCGAAATTCCGCTGTCCCGTCTGTCTACGGAAATGGAAAGGCTGCGTCCTGCGGAGATAATAGCGGCCCAGAACGCAGACCTCTCGGCTCTGGAACTGGCCCTGCCGGTAACCCGCCTTGACGACTACTGGTATGAAACCGAGATGGCGAGGCAGACACTGCTCGACCACTTCGGTGTCAAAACTCTTGAGGGCTTTGGCTGTGATAATCTGCCCCTGGCGGTAAGCGCCGCCGGTGCCGCCGTGCACTATATCCAAGAGACGCAGAAAAGCGGCATCGGGCAGGTGACCGGCCTGTCGACCTACTCCGCAGAAGCGTACATGGCCCTGGACGTGCAGACGCAGAGAAATCTGGAGATATTTCAGGCCAGCCGCACCGGCGTGGTTCAGGGCTCGCTGCTGTCGGTCATCGACCTGACCCGGACGGCGGGTGGAGGACGCCTGCTCAAAAGATGGCTGGGGCAGCCATTACTTGACATAAAAGGAATAACTCAAAGACAGGACGCCATCGAATGGTTCAGCGAACATACCCTGGCGCGGGCACGGACCATATCAATGCTCGGCGAGGTGGCTGACCTTGAGCGGTTGACCAACCGGGTCAGAAGTGGCATTGCCCTTCCCCGCGAGGTGGTGGCCCTCCGCCGCAGCCTTGAGACCATACCCGAAATAAAAGAGGTGTTGGGGGAAGAAGGGGGAAATCAGATTGACTGGCTGAGAGACGACCTCAAGCCCTGTTGGGAAACAGTTGCGTTGATT
>CAYFVI010000248.1:0-4109 GCA_964346525.1 uncultured Dehalococcoidaceae bacterium | reverse complement strand
CGATGAAGTGGAACAATGCCAGAACAGGATGCCTATAAGTCATGCGGGGGCCGGAATACCTCATTACGGTTCTAACCTTTTCTCTCATAGCAGGTTTATAACAGTGTACCGGGCACTTGGCGCACGTCGTCTTGCCCTCCTGGAACGGGCACCTGTTCAGGCGCTCCAGGGCATAGTCCAAAAGCCCTTCACATTCGGGGCACAGCTTATCACCTCGGTGATGGCTGTGGCAGTACATCTCAATCATCACCCTGATGGTTTTGCCTTCTCTGGCCATCCTAGGTTGCATTTTAGATATGCTGCTGGTCAGTTACAGGGTTATCACTTCCGTAATCTTGTCAGTTCAAAGACTACCGGATTTTCGGCATCCGGGCAGGCGATTGTGGCAGTGTCAGGATTGTTTTCCCAGGGGAAAGACCCGCCAAACTTCAGCACTCGAATATTGGACAAGAGGGAATCAAAGGCAGAAAGACAGATACCTACCGGGGTCTTGTCGCTGATAACCCACTCATCGCCTACTTTATGGTCACAACCGCAGAGACCTTTTTGCGATATTACCTTTACCAAGACATCATAGCTTCTTGCCACTCAGGCCTCCTTTGCTCTGGATGCTGTTAATTTTACTAACTGACCGCAGAACGGCTGACTAGCCTATTAAATTCATTACCCAGTGCCGGATAAGGTTAATGCAGAAATCAGCATAATTGATGCTTTTCTGATAGATGGAGTAAGCCTGAGAACCCCCGTCTGTAGATATGGTGGCGAGCACCAGAACAATTATAGCCCAGGCAAATGCCTGGGACATCGTTATCCTTGATTTAAGAGAAAGAAATTTCATGGTCCTAAACCATTATATCAGTATTACTGCTACTCTTCATCAAGCAGCTTTTGCGTAACCGGGAGCTCCGGAACCGGCAGTTTCAGTTCCCTCTTCATATCAGCAGCGTTGCGCGGCGCATAGCCACGCCAGTGGTTGTTGAAAAAGGCAAAGGCCAGCTTGGTCTGCTCAAGGGCAGGACGCATTTTATCTGCCAGCTCCTTTATCTCTTCCGGAGAGTACAGGTATTTATAGCGCGTCTCGCTGTCACCGGTCCACCAGGTCTCCCGGTTGCGACCGTGAAAGCGGAAATAGGCCAGGTCAGCTGTCAGCGGAATATCGGCGGCGATGGAGGAGGGGAACTTAGGCTCATCAATTTGCACCCAGGCGACATTATGTTCCCGGAGCAGCTCTGCGGCCTGCGCATCATCGCTCCAGCTGCGGTGGCGCAGCTCAACGGCCAGCCGGTACTGCCCGAAAGTCCGGCTCAAGGCCAGGAGTATCTGCTGGCTGTAACGGTCGTTCCTGAAACTCGGGGGAAACTGGGCCAGGAGGGCACCGAGCTTCCCCGCTTTGTAGAGCGGCTCTATGCTGTGGCGGAACACGTCAACATCACGCTGCGATATGGCTGCTGCCTCGCCGGTGGCTGCCTGGTACATTTTAGGATGGGTGAATTTCTGCCATAATTTCACCGCGAAGAGGAAGTCTCGCGGCGTACGGCGCACCCAGTTGTCAACGTAGCCCGGATTGGGCGGGCGGTGGAAGGAGCTGTTTAGCTCCACCGTGTTGAAGAACTGGCTGTAATATTCAAGCTCGTTTATCTTGCCGGCAGGGTAGAAATAGCCGGTCCAGGTGCCCCTGCTTTTGGGGTAGGACCAGCCCGAAGTACCGATGTAGATAATCGCTTTTTCAGCCATGCTTGAAAACCTTTTTATTCCGGACGGCAGGAGATGACCAGCAGCATCGGTGATTCTTCGAGCCTGCTTTCTGTGGATATGGGCTTGACTTTCCGCCGGGTAAACCCGGTAGCAAAGCCGGGGTAGGCCGCTTTAAAGTGCCAGCCGGTAGCGTTAAAAAGCGTGATAAGCTCCGGCAGGCTCCAGATGCGGTGGTCAAGCTCGATTATCTTTTCCAGTTTGAAGGCCAGCTCTTCGGTCTGCTGCAGAAAGAGCCAGGTATTGTAGTTCCGCGATTTCTTCAGGTCCAGTCTCCGTTCCTCCAGAACGATCCAGTCATTATTCCGTGAAAATCCTTTCTCTGCGTAGTGCTGGAGCAGCCAGTCCTTGTTGGCGACATCCAGGGCGAAGAAGCCGCCGGGTTTCACCAGTTTGAGGCATTCGCGCAGTATGTTCTCATTGGTTCTATCGTCATAAAAACCGAAGGAAGTCCAGAGGCAGACGATGCCATCAAATGGTGGTTCGTCGGGGAGGCTGGAGGCAATCCGGCGCATATCCGCTACCCGGAATTTCGCGTGGTTGGTCAGCTTCTCTTCCCGGGCTTTACTTTTCGCGATCTGGATGTAGTGAGGGGAGATATCGGTGCCCATAACTCTGATGCCGCGATGCGCCAGCGCCAGGGAGTGGCGGCCGATGCCGCAGTTAAGGTCGAGGATGCGCTCCGGTTGAAACCCCTGCTCTTTCAGGCAGCGGAGAAGGGTATCTGTTTCCTTCGGCGCTTGCCTGAGGCGCTCTTGGATGGCACCGATGAACAGCTCGGGATTCTCTTGAAAAAGCTCTTCCGTCCAGTGTGCCATTGCGGAAAAACCCGTCGGCTTGGAATGGTATCTAAAGCGGCGGCATTATAGGTTTCGCCACTTGGAGAGCATTAGCTTTTCTTCGTTGAGATAGAATTTGCCTTCCTCGGTGATATCCACCACATCGGACCTGATGAGGAACTGCAGGGCGTTCTGCCGGTAGTCACGGCGGGCGAACATCTTCTGGAATATGGACTTCGGTTTCAAATCCAGCTCTTCGATGGTCATAGCGTTTTTTTCGCCGACGGCGTTCTTCTGTCGGAACGTCCTGATTACTTTGGGGACAGTGCGCATAATCAGCCAGTAGGGCAGGAAAATGACCGATAAAATGAACAGTATTACCATCAGGATAATGAACAGTATGCCTTGCAAATCCATAATCAAAACACCTCGGTCTATGGTTTACTTATATAGAGCTGGAGAATTTCCCTTCTTTATTGTACTACATTCGCTTTGTTTTTTTACCTGTGCCAGTTGCCCACCAGGGGGATGAGAAAGGCTACACAGCCGGCGAAAAAGACGATGCTGCCACCGAGACCAAGCAGATTGTTGTCGGTAAGGCTCTGCGCGATGAAGAATATGGCGCAGACCAGGAACAGAAGCCAGCCGGCAAGGTGATAGCGTTTCTCCCTTTTACTGATTGAAACAACCTCCTGTCTGATATATGTGGCACATATGGTTTCATTATAGCATACTTGAATCTGGTCTGGTTCTGTGTCCCCTAGATTTCAGGTCGCCAATCCGGAACGGTCGGGGTGAGGTGAGCTCGGGACGCCCGCAGGGAGGTTCCGGCAGATTGTGGCAGGCAACGTGGCAGTTGGCCGTGCACCCTTCGATGGGCTGGAACCGGCCGTCTGCACCCTTCCGGGCGAAAGGCAGCAAAAAACGCTCGCAGTGTGGCAGGCCCGTTGAGTCCGACTCGGCAGTGCTGAGCTCCTGGCAGGTGGCGTATGTCATCTCGTTTTCTTCGACCAGCGCTCGTAGTCGGTTGTGCAGCGCCAGACGCATATCCCTGCGCAGCAGGTATCCCTGGCTGGTGCCGCCGCGTTCATAGCGGTATTCCCTCTCAAAACGTCGGGCGGCTTCCGGAGACTGGCGATGTATTATATTCCAGATGCGCTGCCACAGACTTATACTATCCGTGCGGGCTGCTTTTTTGGATAGCCGGCCGGTGCTGCAAACTATGTGCCTGGTTCCGGTTTGGGCAAAGGCCTGGATAAGCTCCTCAATCACCCCGAACCATGCGTCGCCGTAAAGCGCCTGGAAAAGGTGGGTGAAGACGGGGTCGAAGCGGATAAGGGTATCGATGCTCAGGACAGCAAGCTGACGGACTGCCGCCAGCCGTTGCTCCAGGGATGGCGCCGCCGGCGAGAGCAGGGATAAAATATCGGCGGTGCCTTCTATAGTGATGGCGAAGAATTTCGGCCGGTAGGCAATGAAGCCCGGTAAATCCAGCAGAAAGCCCGGGTCGCCCTTGGTGGTGATGGCAAAGGAGACGCCGTATTCCATCAGAAGCCGCACCAGTCTCTTGACTTCAGC
>CAYFVI010000247.1:0-6110 GCA_964346525.1 uncultured Dehalococcoidaceae bacterium | reverse complement strand
TCGAGGCGATGGTGCTGGGCATCAGCAGCCTGCTTTACTCGGCGAATGTATCGCTGGAGGAGGAAGAGGAGGAAATCACCGGGAAAGCGGTATGGCTGATGATAGCCACCGCGGTGCTGCTGGCCGTCGTCCTGTTCCTCATAATCCCGCTTTTCCTCACCAGGCTGCTCAATCCGTACATAGGCTCGTCGCTGGTCTTCCATCTGATTGAGGGCGCCATCAGGCTAGCCATCTTCATTGCCTACCTGAAACTGGTCGGCCTGCTGCCGGATATAAAGCGCATCTTCACCTATCACGGCGCCGAGCACAAGGCGGTGAACGCCTATGAACACGGTGTACCGCTGGAGGTTGATGCCGTAAAGGAACATGATAAAGCCCACGTGCGCTGCGGCACCAGCTTTCTCTTTGTGGTGCTGATGATTGCCATCCTGGTTTTCGCGCTGGTCGGACGGCCAGCGCTGTGGCTGATGATACTATCCCGCATCCTGCTCATTCCCGTGATTGCCGCCCTCGGCTACGAGTTCATCCACTTCGGTGCCAAGCACGCCGGAAACCCGCTGATCAGAGCCGTGCTGCTCCCCGGGCTCTGGCTGCAGGGAATGACGACCAAAGAACCGAAGGACGACCAGATAGAGGTGGCGCTTGTGGCTTTGAAGAAGGCGCTGGAGATAGACGCTGAGGAGATGCCTCAACCATCATCCTGAGGCGTAACGATGGTGCTGTCTTCGTTTAGCTGCCGGAAGAAGCAGGTCCGGCTGCCGGTATGACACACCGGGCCGAGAGGTTTGGCCCTCACCAGAATCGTGTCCCCATCGCAGTCGGTCCACACTGACCGCACTATGAGCCGATTGCCGGAAGTCGCGCCTTTATGCCACAGTTCCTGACGGCTGCGACTGTAAAACCAGACCTCGCCGCTGGCAAGGGTGCGGCGCAGGGATTCCTCGTTCATGTAACCCAGCATCAATACCTCGCCGGTATCCTCGTCCTGGGCAATGGCCGGGATAAGCCCCTTCTCATTGAATTTCAAATCGTCTATCGATTCCATTTTCCCCTACTCCATCTGGCTGAGGGCGGCGATGGCTCGCTTCAGGTCGATATCGCCGGTGTAAAGGGCTTTGCCCACAATGGCCCCTTTGGCCCCCAGTTTTTTTAGCATTTTGAGGTGGTTGAGCGAAGCTATGCCGCCCGCCGCAATCACCGGCGCCCTCGTGGCATCTATGACCTCGGAGATAGCGTTGAAATTGGGCTCGGTAAGCGTGCCGTCGCGGCTGATATCCGTGTAGATGAAGCGCTTCACGCCGAGCTTTGCCATGGCTTTGATAAAGGCAAGCGCATTCAATTCCGTTGTCTGGTGCCAGCCGCGGATGGCCACCTGCCCCTCGCTTGCGTCCACGCTCACCACAATCGAATCGCGGAACCTGCGGCAGGCCTCGGCAACGAGCTCTGCATTTTCCACCGCCGCTGTGCCCAGCACCACGCGCTCCACACCCTCTTTCAGCACCTTCTCGATAGTTTCCAGCCGGCGGATGCCGCCGCCAAGTTGCACCGGAATGAGGACGGCTCTGGTTATCTCCCGGATAATGTCCCGGTTGCGCAGCTCGCCCGCCGCGGCACCATCCAGGTCAACGATATGCAGCCTCGGTGCGCCTTTGGCCTGCCATTTCAAGGCCGCTTCAAGAGGGTCGTTGGTAAAGACCGTCTCCTGCTCGTAGTCGCCCTGGTACAGGCGCACGCACTGTCCGCCTTTGATGTCCACTGCGGGAATGATTTCTATGGTCCGGCCGCCTCCCGTTTTCCCCCATTATAAGTGAAATGCAGCCACGAAGACAATTTAGTTTTTTATGACCTCACCCTTTTTGTCCCCCTCTCCTTTCAAGGAGAGGGGGAAGACTTTTATAAAGAGGGGCTTCGCCCCCTCTTAAACACCCCATTATTACAAGCCTAGATTCGTCCCTCTTGGACACTCCTTTTATATTACAAATTCCAGCCGGTGCCCTCTCTTAAACACCCCATTGACAAAATGTTGATTGAATTATAAAATCACCCTGTAAACGATTAATTTTGCCATCGACCGTTAGGGCGGTGAGCGCTGGTAAAAGCGGTTTTGAGAAATAGTCGCTTGGATCGAAGATGACCGAGACGGCAGAGATGAAAAATACATTAAGAGAGTCTTCTTCGAGTACAGCGGAGAGGGCTTTTTTATTTGGCCGTGGAGACCGTGCCATGCAGGTCATTGAGACCATTGCCGAAATGAGGCAGGTAAGGAAGCAACTTGAAGGGCCGGTGGGCTTCGTGGCCACGATGGGCTACTTCCATGAGGGACATTTGAGCCTGGTGCGCAGGGCCCGCACCGATAACCCCTCCGTGGTGGTCAGCATCTTTGTCAACCCCGCTCAGTTCGGCCCCCACGAGGATTTCAACACTTATCCCCGCGACCTCCCCCGCGATTTAGCTCTGCTGGAGAAGGAGAGGGTCGACGTTGTCTTTGCGCCACCTGTGGAAGAGATGTACCCGCCCGGTTTCAATAGCTGGGTGGACATTGAAGGGGTTACCGAAAGGCTGGAGGGCGCTTCCCGCCCCGGCCACTTCCGCGGTGTGGCCACGGTGGTGAACAAGCTGTTCAACATCATACAGCCTGATATATCTTATTTCGGGCAGAAGGACGCGCAGCAGGCGCTGGTTATCAGAAAGATGGTGCGGGAGTTGAATATGGGCATCGAGATAGTTACCCTGCCCACGGTGCGCGAGCCCGATGGCCTGGCAACGAGCAGCCGCAACGCCTATTTAAACCCCGAAGATAGGAAGGCTGCCCCCATCCTCCACCGCGCGCTGTGTCTGGCTCAGGAACTCCGGGGAAAAGGAGAGAAAGACGCCGAAAAAATCCGTCAGCAGATGCGGGAACTGATACTGAAAGAGCCGCTGGCAAAGATAGATTACGTGAGCATCGCCGACCCGGAGACGCTGGAGGAGATGGAAGAGGTCAAAGCCCCCGCCCTGGCCTTACTGGCGGTGAAGATAGGCAAGACGAGGCTGATTGATAATGTGGTGGTGGGGTAGTTAAGCCCGTTTCCGTATATTAGCCTTAGCGAAAAGCTCTTGTATAAGATGCCGGTATTTCGGTTGTAAAAGCTCCAAGTCACGTTTGAAGCTTATATGAAAAGGATTGTGCGCTGATAAGTCACCCTTTTCTTTGAAAACGCTTAGATATACTTTCGCATTTTTAGATAAATCAAGAACCTTGTTTTGCGCAGCCCTATTTATTATTCTAGAAAGTTGTAGATAATCGCCATCGTCTGGATTACGAATCTCTTCTTCCGCTCCTATTTCCTTGAAAGAGAGTATAAGAAGCATCTCAACAAGTCTACGCATTAGCACAGCTGCGCCGTCGTAAATACCGAAATAAAATGATTTATTGATCTGGTCAGCAATATTTTCTATATTATCTCTTGTGTTTCGATAAAGCTCAAAAGGTAATATATCGTCTGTGAATTCTTCAACAGGAATTCTTGGCCGTATTGAGACGATTTCCGATGGAACACTATTGAGGAATTGACGTATGTTGTAAGCGTCGTTTATTTCTTCATTCATTCGACAGTAGATACTTCTTCATATTCTTAAAAATGGTCTCGATTTTATCATCAGAAGTATCAGCAGCTATATGTATTTCTACGTTGAGTTGGAGGCTAGGACTCACTCTAATTGTTGCCCCTGTTCGAGGAGATGATGGCACAGCTTCTGACGCTTCAACTTCAGGCATTTCCTCGACTACTGCGCTAAAATCAGCAAGTTTACAAAGCGTTTTAAACACTAGTACCATATAACGAATGGTCGCTTTCCCAACACTTGTTTGGGAGCTAAAAAAACTCTCAAGAGTTGCGTCATCTCTCTGATGGGCGTCACCATACATAGCAAATAAGTCAGAGTATCCAGTCAATATCCCTTTCGCTAACACTCCCGACGCACGACTTTTATCACGATATGATCTCCACAACTTCGTTGGCGTTCCAGAAGAGTCGGCAAACTCGATAAATTTCAATAATGGAAGTAGCGGTCTGTCATTTTTCGATTTAAATCCCGCTGAAGACAGATATTGTAGTGTTACTTTTGGTGGAATCTTTGCGCTTTGAACGTGTTCAAGTAACTTCGGGATTTTTGCTGGATTGCTCATATATGGATAATTTTGCGGCATCTTTGACCTCCTTTCCTTTCACCTTTATGTTAATTATACCATATGTTTCATCATACAAGTTTCATATACTTACGAAAAATTGCTCCTTCCTTGACACCCCCTCTCTTTTTTCCATTGCAAGTTTTTTGCAAGACTTATTATCACGTTTCGCAAGTGTTTTTTCACAAGTTTTCCAAATTGATACTTGGCAAGTTGACGCAACAACCCTTGTCAAGTAAAATAAATCTTGTGCCGAGGTAGCTCAGGCGGTAGAGCAGCGGACTGAAAATCCGCGTGTCCCCAGTTCGATTCTGGGCCTCGGCACCAATAGTCTGTAACGCCGAAGTGGCGGAATGGCAGACGCGACAGTCTCAAAAACTGTTGGAGGGCAACCTCCGTGTCGGTTCGAGTCCGACCTTCGGCACCAGGGAGGTAAAACCGAAGCACCCCACCCGCCGGGACTGCCGAGTTGTGTAGCGGTAGCACAGGGGACTTTGGATCCTCTAGCCCAGGTTCGAATCCTGGCTCGGCAGCCAATATTCAGAAACCAGTTCCCGGTACAACAACTGGAAAAAGGAGAGGACAGTGGCCGATTACGAAGAGAGAACGAAGCTGGTCAGAGAGCAGCTCAGGCTGGCCATCTACTTCGCCAGAGAGTTCATCGATGCGCTGGGCAAGGATAAGGCTCTGGAGATAATCGAGAGGGCCTGGATAAAGTACGGCGCCGATAACTGGAAAGGCCGCCTGGCCGGCATCCCCCCTGAGGATATCATCAGCAAAATGGGGGAGTGGTTCAAAGAGCAGGAGAAAGTCAGGTCGGAGCTAAAGGTCGTCGAGGCAACGCCGGAGCACCTGAGCATCGAGTTCACCAGATGCCCGCAGTATGACGTCTGTAAGGAGATGGGCGTCCCCGAGGTCTGCCAGAGGTACTGCGATTCCGATTACGGTGCGGCCGCCCTGATTCACCCCGGGTTAAAGCTGGAGAGGGATAAAGAGCTCGCCTACGGCGCCGAAATCTGCAACCACTCCTGGACTATGGAGAAATGAGCAAAACAAAAGCAGGCATCATCAACGTTACCGGCTATGCCGGCATCGAGCTGGCGCGCATTCTGCACGGCCACCCGGAGGTGGAAATCGCCTCGGTTACCGGCCGCAGCGCCGCCGGGCAGCTGCTGGGCGCGGTTTTCCCCCACCTGAGCCACCTCGAGCTCACCGTGGTCGAGGCGCTCGACAAGGTCGATATTGCCTTCTCCGCCATGCCGCACAAGGAAAGCGCCGAGGTCATTCTGCCGCTGGTAAAGGACGGCGTGAAGGTAGTGGACATCAGCGCCGATTTCCGGCTCAGGGACGCCAGCGATTACCCGCGCTGGTATGGCTTTGAACATCCCGACCCCGAGCTTCTGTCCACGGCCGTCTATGGCCTGCCCGAACTCTACCGCCAGCAAATCGCCACAGCGCAGATTGTGGCCAACCCGGGCTGCTACCCCACCGGCGCCATCCTCGCCGTGGCCCCGGCGGTAAAGGCGGGGCTCATTACGCCGGACGTCATTTTTGATAGCAAGTCGGGCGTCTCCGGGGCAGGGCGCAGCCTCAGCCTGCAGACGCACTACTCTGAGGCCAACGAGGACGTCGCCGCCTACTCGCTGGGTGGGCACCGCCACCTGCCCGAGATAACGCAGGAACTGAAACTGCTCGGCCTGGCCCGGCCATCGGTCACCTTCATCCCGCACCTGATACCGATGACCCGCGGTATACTGACCACCGCCTATGCACCGCTGGTCTCCGGCAAAATCGACCGTGACGAAAAAGGGAAGGCGGAGCTGCGCCAGCTCTATCTGGACTTCTATCGGAATGAGCCGTTTGTCAGAGTAACCGAATCCCCACCCCACACTAAGCACACCTGGGGGAACAACCTCTGCTTGGTCTATCCCACCATCGACGA
>CAYFVI010000246.1:0-2826 GCA_964346525.1 uncultured Dehalococcoidaceae bacterium | reverse complement strand
GGGGTGTTCCGGATACGCTCATGTCCGAACTCCTCAAGCAGCCCCTGGCTTACTTTATAAGAACCGCCGTACTCGGCGATTTCCTCTCCCATCATAAAAACTTTGGGGTCGCGCCTCATCTCTTCGCGGAGCGCTTCCCGCACGGCTTCTCGAAAGGTTAACTCTGGCATGCTTCCCCCTTTATCTATCAGGCGTAAATGTCTTCCAGTGCTTCCTCAGGCGCGGGCTCGGGGCTTTCCTGGGCGAACTTGACTGCCTCATCCAGCTCCCGCAGCACGCTCTGTTCGATTTCATCAAGCTCGGCGTCCGTGGCCATCTTGTTCTGCACCATCTGCTGGCGCAGTCGCTTTATCGGGTCCTTTTTCTTCCACTCTTCAATTTCTTCCTTAGGCCGGTAGCTGGTGCCCGGGTCTCCCATGTGGTGACCGACGGTCCGGTAGGTGTTAGCGACAATGAGTATCGGGCCCTCACCCTTGCGGCATTTATCAATGGCCTCTATGGCTACCTCAGCGACGGCAATAGCGTCATTGCCGTCCACGCTCATACCCGGAATTCCATAGCCTTTGGCGCGGTCAGCGATATCGGTCAGGCGGCAGTAGTCTCGTGTGGGGGTGCTCTGCTGGTACTGGTTGTTCTGGCAGACGAAGAGCACGGGCAGGCACCAGGCTGCCGCCAGGCCTATACCTTCATGGAAGCCGCCTGAGTTGGTCGCCCCATCGCCGAAGAAGGCGACCATGATGCTATCGGTGCCCTGCATCTTGAGGGCGGCACCGACGCCGGCGGCAATGGGAAGGCCATCGCCGACGATGCCGGTGGCACCCAGGATATTGCGCGACACATCGGCGATGTGCATGGAGCCGCCCTTGCCCTTGCAGTAGCCGGTCTTTTTGGCGAAGAGCTCGGCCATCATCCGGTCAAGCTGGGCCCCTTTGGCGATGATATCGCCGTGGCCGCGATGGGTAGTTATGGTGTAGTCATCTTCGCGCAGAAAGGCGCAGACTCCCGCCGGGATGGCCTCCTGGCCGATCGAAGGGTGAACAAAGCCGGGCAGCCCCTTGCGGTACTCGGTTATGGCCCTCTCTTCGAAGAACCTGATTTTCACCATGATGGTGTACATTTCTTTGAGTTTGGCAGCGTCTATTTCCGGCATGGGTAACCTCCTCCGAAGTTGCAGATCGAGATAAAATTCCACAGTTAGACTACCATACTGCCTGTTACAGGGTCAAGTTGAGCGGGCGTGCTCCGGAGTGTCAATCGAGGGGATGTTTCATACGGTGGCATATCTATTCCAGATGTATAGATTATCAACCTTGCGGACATTTTGCCAGAGAGAGTATAATCCCTTTTAGCCTGTTTTGGTGCCGACAGTTTTTAAGGAGGTATACTTATGAAAATCACCGACCTGCGCGTTTTCCAGACCCAGGGCGCACATGCCAACTGGACATTTGTGAAACTCTATACCGATAGCGGCCTTACCGGTGTCGGGGAGGCCAGCCTGGAACGCTTTAACGACATCGTGGCCGGGGCCGTCGAGTCACTGCGGGACTTCGTTATCGGCCAAGACCCTTTCCAGATTGAACATATCTGGAACTCCATCTACAAGAGCACCTTCTGGCATGGCGGGGTCATCATACTGAGCGCGCTCAGCGCAATTGAGCAGGCGCTGTGGGACATCAAGGGGAAGGCGCTCGGCGTGCCCATCTACGAGTTCTTCGGCGGCAAGCTCAGGGATAAGGTGAGGGCCTACGCCAATGCCTGGGCGTTCCAGAAGATAGTGACCCAGGTGACCGCCGAGGATACCCCTGACTCAATCGCCCAGAATGCCCTGAAGATGGTGGAGAAGGGGTTCACCGCCATGAAGTGGGACCCCTTCCGTGAGGGCGGGCAGGTCATTCCCAAGTCGGAGGAGGAGTATGCCATCGCCTGTGTCAAGGCGGTGCGGGAGGCGGTGGGGCCTTCGGTGGACATACTCATCGAGTGCCACGGTCGCTTCAACATGCACAGCGCGGTACGTATGGCGCAGAAGCTGGAGCCGTTCGACCCCTTCTTCTACGAGGAGCCTATCCCGCCGGATAATATCGACGCCATGGCGGAGGTGCAGCGGTCGATAAACCTGCCAGTGGCCACCGGCGAGCGCCTCTTCACTCGCTGGGAATTCCGCACTCTGCTGGAGAAACAGGCGGCGCGCATCATCCAGCCCGACATCTGCCATGTGGGCGGCTTTATGGAGTTGAAGAAGGTGGCGGCAATGGCCGAGGCCTACTATGTGTCTGTCCAGCCCCATAACTCCAACGGCCCCCTGTGCGTGCTGGCTAGCCTGCATCTTGATGCCAGCATCCCCAACGTACAGTTCCAGGAGTTCTTCTATCCCTATCTCGACCTTTACAATGAGATACTCACCGAGCCTATCATCTACAAGGATGGCTTTCTGGAAGTCCCCACCGGCCCCGGCCTGGGCTCGGACATCAATGAGGAGTTCGTCCGGAAACGGCCTCCGGTGCCGCAGCCTCAGCTGGCCACTTGGATAGGTTCTTACTGGTAGAAACAGGGATAGGAGAGCATGATGTTGATACCGGGAGATTATCGCTGGGATGAGACGGCGGAAATAGTTATCCTGGGGTATGGGCTATCCGGCGCGGTGGCGGCAATAACCGCCCATGACCTGGGCTCCCGGGTCATCCTTGTGGAGAAGCAGCCTGCCGAGACACACTGCACCTGCAGCAGCACCGCTATGGGAGTGTTCCTATCTCTGTCGAATATCGAGCGAGCCACCGACTATATGACAGCTCTGAACCAGGCCGGGAGCGCCCCGGGGTTTCCCTGGAC
>CAYFVI010000245.1:0-10204 GCA_964346525.1 uncultured Dehalococcoidaceae bacterium | reverse complement strand
CCGCCGGTGGAGATACAGAGTTAAAATTGCTGCTCAATTTCTATAAATGTTATCGGGCGTATGTCCGGGGCAAGGTGGAGGGTTTCAAGCTGGACGACCCCCATATTTTAAAAGCCGAGAAGGAGAAGATTTTAGCTATCGCTAAAGACTATTTCGAGCTTGCTGATTCATATGCTGCGCAGGGGAGGTGATTAAATGAGGGAACCGTTTTCACCGTATGTAGAGACCGAGCTGGGCTCAGGTTTTGTATTGATTGCCTGCGGCCTTCCCGGAACCTGGAAGACCGAGACCACCGAGGAAGTGGCCAGAATCACCGGCTATCCACTGCTGCGCACCGACCTGATACGGCTGGAACTGCTGAAAAATGAAGACGTCTTTAACGAAAGGGTGGCCGCGGATATGGACAAGCGCAGCATGGTCTATGATGAGATGTTCCGGCGGGCGGAGGAAAGCCTGGATAAAAAAGGCGGAGGGGTCATACTTGACGCCACTTTTGTTACCCAGGGGTTGCGGCGGCGGGCTGCGGCCATCGCGGCGGAGCACAATCTGAAGTTTGTCATCCTGCAGACCGACTGCCCCCAGGAGGTGGCCATCAGGAGGATACTGGCGCGGACCAAAGATGACTACGTATCAAATGCCCTCACCGAACAGGCCTACCTCAACAATAAAAAGAAGTTTGAGGCCGTGGACTTGGTTGATTTAAAGCGCCTGTATCCGAACCTCGATATCGTTCATCTGGTAGTCGACACCGCTCAGGACCCGCCGGAGGACTGGTATATCATCGGCGTGGAGAAGAGGTAAGGGAGACTAGATATTTTCCCCTTGATATCTTCCCCGGTAGCCCCTGGTTTTACGGCTGAGCTTGAAGAAGATGAGCTGCACAATCCTGGCATTGCGCTGCAAGCGGATGCCTTGGGGGTTGTAGACCACCATCAGCGACTGTGAGCGCCCCGAGTACCCAGCATCCCATACCGCCGTGCCGATGGTGACGCCGCAGCGGAGCAGGCTGGAGCGAGGCGCCGCCAGCGCGGTGATATACTCGGGCAGGTGGACAATCTCATTATACGTGATAAGGTATATGCCGGCTGCGAGGTCAATGTAGCCCAGGCCGTCAAAGACAAGGGGGGCCAGCTCGGAGACCTGGCGCTGGCGGTTGTCCACGGCTATGATACCGGCCGACTGGAGCAGGGAAACCTCGCGCAGGGTAAGGTCGATGCCGTTGGGCTGGAGTTGCTGCTCCAGGTCAACGAAATCCTCAACCAGAGGGGTTCTCCCTTTCAACAACCGGCGTATTTCAGTTCCTGACAGTACGGCGGTCATCTCTCTTCTTTAGTATACACTTTTCCGGCCCTGTGCTTCACCTTTTTGTCGTTTCCTTTACAGATAGTATCGCTTTCAGTACAATAGCACTGGTGATGATTAAAGCGGTCTTTTTCGACCTGTATCACACGCTGCTTGGCTATGACCCACCACGGGAAGAGCTCCAGGCGAGTGCCCTGAAAGACTTCGGCATTGAGGTGGACCCGGATAGCCTTCGTCGGCCCTTGATTGCCGCCGATGAGTATATGTATCAGGAGCACTCACGGGCTTCAATAAGCCAGCGTTCCCGGGAAGAGCAGATGGCACTCTGGGCACAGTACGAGCGCATATTGCTCAGGGAGGCTGGCATTAAAGCTGATGAACAGCTCATTATGGGGCTGCTGGGGAAAATGAGGCAGTTTGACCTGAAGCAGGTGCTCTTCGATGACGTTTTGCCGGCGCTGAATGAGCTCAAGAAGCGAGGGTTGATTCTGGGCCTCATTTCCAATGTGGATAAAGATATCACCTCGCTGCTGGACAATCTGGGGCTGACCGCTCTGCTTCAGGTGGTGGTCACCTCACTGGATACAGGCTGCAACAAGCCGAGTCCGGGGATATTTCAGGAGGCGGTGAAGAGGGCCGGAGTTCAGGCTAACGAGGCCATCTACGTTGGAGACCAGTACCGGATAGATGTCGTCGGCGCCAGTCAGGCCGGGATGAAGGGGATTTTGCTCGACCGCTTCAATTATTTCACCGAGGTGAACGATTACCCCCGCCTTCAGAGCCTCAGGCAGATACCGGACTATCTGTCCTGACCGCATGGTCTTACTGCTGGCTCTGGCTATTTTGCCTCCTTACCCAGTGGGCAGACAGCGCATTTTCCCTGTGTGCAGAGCGCTTTATAGATGTGGATTAATCCCTGTTGTCGCTGTGCTGAATTTATGGGAACGCCGCTCCGGCCCAGTTGCTTGGACATGTGTCTTTCAATGGCATTGGTGCCCATTTTGGGGTAGGTGGTAAATATCGCCAGAGACTTGGCGGCTAATTCCGGCTTTGCATTTAGTCTGCTCCAGGCATAAATAAAAGGTAAGATGACGTTCACGGCAATGGCGGCGGCACGGCTGTTTCCGATGAGAGCCGGGGCGATGTGTCTGCTGTAGCAACCAAAATCGTAATGTGTCTTCCAGTAGCCGCTGGCCATCACCACCATGGCGACTTCAAGCGCGAAGCATGCTTGGTCAATTTTCATCTTCGATATTAGCTTGATGATCTCTTCAAGTAAGCCCTTTTCGCAATGGCGAAGTATCATATAGCTTATGCTGGCAATACGACGTACCGGGAAGTTGTTTGGTCTCACTTTGACCAGGCGCCAGCTATCGGCTGGCATTGCGTGGCCGCGGTCATATCCCGACCAGTATTCTTCCAGCGTTTCAACCCGATGGTCATTGGTGATGGTAAGGTCACGAAGGCCGCGTTGCGAAGGTAGTAAACCGGCGGCACCCAGAAGTAGCGCCTGCTGTCGGGCAAGGCACTGGTCATCCCGCGGATAACGCCGAGCTATGGCTTCCAGATGGTGTAAGGGAACTCTGCGGGCGAGTTCCTCGAAGGGGAGTTTGTTTTTCGAATAGCCCAGCGCCCCCATAATTCCTTGGTAAAATATCTGTTCCGGCCTGTCGCGGCTTAATTCGCCTTGGAATGAAGCCGCTTTGGCCAGAAAACGTTCCTGTCCGGCAGTATCCAGTATTTCATCTATTCTCTCTGTCGACACTGATTTAACAAGCTGATAGCAGGGCAGCGCAAAAGCATCTCCGGAGCGGTCGGTCCTGATGCGCGGCTTGGCAGTTCTTTCCAGATATCTGTTCAAAACCAGAACCGGGACTTGCTTTCCGCTTTGTAGCTGGGTGACCGGCTCGGTATCGCGCCACATCACTGCGTGCAGGACGGTGCCATTATAAGCCGGGTCCTGATGATGTCGGTGCCTCTTCCAGTCAGATGACCAGCGGTGAAACTCGATATCACCCTTCATTAATCCCTGGCTCGTTAAAATGACGGCGTCTCTAAGGTCAGGCCCCCGATCATCGTTTCCCCTCCCCGGGTAGATAAGGTCAATTGGCTCGCCTTCCTCTGTGATGAGCTCGGCTCTACGGGATAGCCGTTGCCAGGCCTGAACGAGAAAGTATTCCGAGATCCCGGCTTCAGAGGCCGTTGACCGGTTCTTTCGTCGGCCGCGACCGCTCGCCTTCTGCCTGCTCAGTGAAGCCGTCGTCAATGGGGACATAGCGCATCATATACGGGCGGATACAGCATGCCAAGAAAATCAGGAGGTGGCAATTTACCTGGCATGGTAATAATACACGTTATCGTGTATTTTGTCAAGGGCTGACTGGTTATTCTTCAGGGGGCAAGGCGTTATATTTGAATTTAGACCGCTCGGCGACGATGGAAAGAAGAGTGGCCGAGGCACCGCGCGGCCGGTACATCCCGGTCTCCCACTCGCTGATGGTCTGCTGGCGGGTGCCCAGCTGCTCGGCAAGCTCGCGCTGGGTGAGTCCCAGATGTTGGCGCAGGGCTTGAATGCGCTGACTATCCCAGCTCTTCTTTTTTGCATCATATTGTTTGTTCATCGCACTCATTTTACACGATTCAGTGTATACTGTCAAAGGAAAAGCGTCATTGAACGTTGAAAAAGGTAAAAATGTCAAGGAAAAACGAAATCATTGAAGAAAATAAAGTGAAAAGGATATGTAGTTAGTTGTCAATGGCGATATCGGGCCGAATATTGAAATCTATGGTGTTGATGAGTGCATTGCATTGCTGTTATTATATTGATTAGCACTCTCAGAGCGAGAGTGCTAAATAATGAAAATCAGTCATGGTTTAATGAAACAAAAGGAGGACAGGAATGGCAGTTAATTTGCAGCCACTGGCAGACAGATTGGTGGTAAAGCCGATTGAAGCCGAGGAAAAAACCAAGGCGGGTATTTATTTGCCGGATACGGCTAAAGAAAAGCCGCAGGAGGGCGAGGTCATTGCGGTGGGTCCAGGCAGACTATCCGATGATGGCAAACGCATTGCCATGGACATTAAAGTTGGTGACATCGTAATCTATGCCAAATACGGCGGCACCGAGATCAAGGTCGACGATGTAGAGTATATGATTTTGCGCGAGAGCGATGTCTTGGCCAAGAAGGGCAAGTAAGTACCAAACACTGTAAGGAGGAAAAGATGGCAAAACAGTTAATTTTCGATCAGGAGGCGAGGCAATCGCTGAAAAAGGGCATAGATGTCTTGGCGGACGCGGTCAAGGTGACCCTGGGCCCAAAAGGGCGTCCGGTAGCTCTCGACAAGAAATGGGGAGCGCCATCCGTAATCGATGATGGCGTCACCATTGCCAAGGATATTGAGCTCCAGGACCCTTTTGAGAATATGGGCGTGCAGCTGGTCAAGGAAGCGGCCAGCAAGACGAATGATGCCTGTGGCGATGGCACCACCACTTCCACAGTTCTGGCGCATGCCATTATCACCGGGGGATTTAAGAATGTGGCCGCCGGCGCTGACCCCCTGGCGCTGAAGAGGGGCATTGAAAAGGCCACCAGCACCATCATTGAGGAGCTGAAATCAGCGTCAACGCCGGTCAAAGATAAAGAGCAGATTGCCCAGGTGGCCACCATCACGGCCAAAGACCGGGAGATCGGCAACCTCATTGCCGAGGTGATGGACAAGGTGGGGAAAGATGGCGTGATCACGGTCGAGGAATCAAAAGGTATCACCTACGAGACGGAATATGTTGAAGGTATGCAGTTTGACCGCGGCTACATCAGCCCCTACTTCATTACCAACCCTGACCGCATGGAGGCGGAGATTGAAGACCCCTATATCCTGATAACGGATAAGAAAATCTCGGCGGTGTCCGACCTTCTGCCGGCGCTGGAGAAAATCCTGCAGCAATCAAAGAACCTGCTGCTGGTGGCGGAGGATGTGGACGGTGAGGCTCTGGCCACCCTGGTGGTAAACAAGCTGCGCGGCACCCTCAATATCCTCGCGGTGAAAGCGCCCGGTTTTGGAGACCGGCGCAAGGCGATGCTCGAGGATATGGCCATTCTCACTGGCGGCAAGGTAATCTCCGAGGAAGTCGGGCGCAAGCTGGACTCGGTTACCGTTGAGGACCTGGGACGGGCGCGCCGGGTAACCTCGGACAAAGACAAGACCACTATCGTGGAAGGCAGGGGGGCCGACGAGTCCATCAAGGCGAGAATCAAGCAGATAAAGGCCCAGATCGAGGAGACCACCTCTGACTTCGACCGTGAGAAACTCCAGGAGCGGCAGGCCAAGCTGGCCGGTGGTGTGGCCGTAATCAAGGTGGGCGCTGCGACCGAGGTCGAGCTCAAGGAGAAGAAGCACCGGGTCGAAGATGCCCTTTCGGCAACGCGAGCTGCGGTAGAAGAAGGCATTCTGCCCGGTGGCGGTGTGGCCCTGCTCAATTCGCTCAAAGCTCTGGACAAGCTGGCGCTGAAAGGTGACGAGGACACCGGCGTTGATATTGTGAAAAGGGCGGTGGAGGAGCCCATCCGCTGGATTGCGGTCAATGCGGGCAAGGATGGCTCGGTGGTCGTCGATGCGGTCAAGAAGAGTCCGGTCGGCACTGGCTACGATGCTGAGGTGGATGATTTCGGTGATATGGTGCAGAAAGGCATTATTGACCCGATGAAGGTCGTTCGGAGTGCCCTGCAGAATGCCGCCAGCATTGCTTCCATGGTGCTGATAACCGAATCGCTGGTGACCGATATCCCAGAGAAGGAAAAGGCACCGCCGATGCCCGCTGGCGGTGGCATGGACTACGGAATGTAAGCAACAGCTTCGTGCTTCATAAAAAAGTAATCGAAAGAGCCGTGGCTTAAAAGGCCACGGTTCTTCTTTCAAGATGCTGGGAAAGATGCTAATCTGTAGAACCTTATTCTGGTGAAAATAATAGGCAAACTTAATTATGGGGAGTTTAAGAGGGGCGAAGCCCCTCTTTTTTAATATATTTCCCCTCTCCTTTCAAGGAGAAGGGGATACAGGGGGTGAGGTAAATAAAATATCTACAATTTCAATAATTCTTCCAGCGGTGCCTCTGGCGAGACCGGCCCAACAATCGCTAGGCGGAGTTTCTCCCCGGTCAGGAGTTCTTTGGCGAGCTGCTGCAGTTCTTCAGCGGTTACGCTATCAACTATGGAAATGACCTCGTCAACGGTGAGGATGCGCCCGGTGAGCAGCTCCTGACCACCGGCCCAGCCAGCCACGCTGCGGCTGTCCTCCATGCGCAGCAATAGCCGTCCTTTGGAGAATTCTTTGGCCTTGTGCAGCTCCGGTTCCGGAATTGCCTCCTTGAGCTGAGCCAATTCCCCAAGAATAGCCTTTATGGCGGTATGCATATTTTTGGCATCCACACCGGCGACGATGGTTAACGAGCCGGTATCGAGGAAATGGTCAACATAGCTGCTGATGCTGTAAGCCAGTCCCAGTTTGTCCCTGATATTGGTGAAAAGGCGACTGCTCATGCCATCGCCGAGGATGACGTTGAGCAGGTCAGCGGCGAACCTCTTGGGGTGGAAGATAGACAGTCCGGGAAGCGCCAGGCAGAGATGCACCTGCTCAAGCTTTTTGTTCTCGATGCATAGTCTGGGAAACGCGCTTTCTTTGTAGGTGAGGTATCCGCCCGTGGATGGCCGCCCTGGCCATTTACCCAGCGCTTGATTAACCATGCTGACTATTTCTGTATGCTGGATGTTCCCGGCGGCAGCGACCACGGTATTGGCTGGCTGATAGTGGTCAGCAAGATAGTCGAGCATGAGCTCACGGCTGATATTGCTGACGGAATCGCGGGTGCCGGCGATATCGCGTCCCAGCGGATGCCCGGGCCAGAGCAGTTCGTCAATGAGCATCCCCACCCGCTGCGCGGGTGAGTCGTTGCTCATGTGTATCTCTTCGATGATTATCTGGCGCTCCTTTTCCATATCCTCGGGGTCAAAGCGTGAGTTGAGGAGCATATCGACCAGCACATCAAAGGTGGTCTCGAGGTAGGGTCGGGCCACTTTGCACCAGTAAACGGTGAGTTCCTTATCCGTGCCGCCGTTGAGAATGCCGCCCACGCCCTCGATGGCTGTGGATATATCTCTGGCGGTGGGTCGCTTCTCGGTGCCACGGAAAATCAAATGCTCAATAAAGTGGGAGATGCCAGCTTCAGAATCCGCTTCATAGCGTGAGCCGGTGCCGATGAAGAAACTGACCGACACCGAGGGGGTCTGGGGCATGGCTGAGGTTAAAATGCGCAGACCGTTATCGAGGGTTGTCTTCTGGTACAATAAATCACCTCGCACTATAAATAATTGACATAATATCAAATCAAACCGCTCGTTGCATGTTCTGCCGGCAGCGGTTGAGTATGGAAAGGACCTCGAAAGGCTCTTCCAGCATGAAGAAGGTGGGCACGCCCTTCGGTTCCAGGAACGCCTTGGCCGCTTGCATGTTCTTTCTCTCGGCGCTGAAAGCGATATAAAGTGGCTTCTCCGGGTATTTATTGGCCAGATTGACCAGGAAATCCAGAGGCGGTATGCCGATGTTTTCCGCCAGCATGAGAATCGGCACCACGGCATCGATATTTTTGTCCTGCATCAGGGCTTCAATAGCCTCTCTGTAGCTGAACTCGACGCTGTGTTCGAATACCGATGGCCAGATATCCACCGGGTTGCGCATGCGGACGAAGTCCGGGCTTATCTCCTGGAGGCGCGTCCTGGTCTTTTCCTCGACTTCGGGGGTGACAAGGCCCCACTGCTGCTGGCAGAGGTCTGAGAATACCACCAGCAGGGCTCCGGAAGGCGCTATGAAGCCAACGCGATTTCCCTTTGGCAGCGGCATACTGGCGAGCGCTCTGGCTACCAAGACCAGGTGCGAGTATTCATAAAGCCGGGTAATGCCGGCCTGCCTGATGGCTCCATCCAGGATGCGCTCATCCGAGACCATGGACGCGGTATGGGTCACGGCCGCCTTGGCCCCCTGGCTGGTGCTGCCCCCCATGAGCACGAATACTGGCTTCTGTCTGGTGACCTGGCGCGCCACTTCGATGAAGCGGCGCGGCCGCTTTATGCTTTCCAGATAAAGGAAAATGAATTTGGTCTCCGAGTCATCGGCGTAATATTCCAGGACGTCGCTCTCATCGACGTCGATTTTGTTGCCCAGCCCGGTTACCCTGGCCACGCCAAAGTTCTCGTCGATGATAATGCAGTACATGGTGTGGGTGGCGAAGTTGCCCGTCTGGGCAATATAGGAGACGTTGCCCCGCGGGACCTTGCCCAGCGGGAAAATGCTGGTGGTGAAGCGGGAGGGCGTTGAGGTATGGCCGGAGGTATTGGGACCGACGGCAACGGCGTCGGCCTCGGCGATGGCGCGTGTCAGTTCCTCCTGAAGCACCTTGCCGTCCTCGTTGACTTCGGAGAAGCCGCCGGCGCAGAGAACGAAAGATTTGATGCCCTTTGCGGTGCACTCCTTTACTGCCTGTACCGTGGCCTGGGCGGGGATGATGACAACGGCCAGGTCAACGCCATCGGGCAGTTCGGCGATTGATGAACAGACGGGCAAGCCCATGATTTCGCCGCCCCGGGGATTGACCGGGTAGACCCTTCCTTCATAGCCATTGACCAGAATATTATTCATAACTGTATAGCCCATCTTGCCGGGTGTGCCGGAAGCTCCAATCACGGCTATGCTGTCGGGCTTATAGAGCTTGCTCAAGTCTTTCTTCAGGGCTATTTTGCGTGCAGGTTTTGCCGGCTCTTTGCCCAGTGAGACCAGCGCGTCCACGGCGACCGGCTTTCCGTCAGGCCTGATTATGAGCGGATTAATATCTATGGACTGTATATTCCCGTGCTGAAGGCCGATTTCGCCGAGGGCCACCAGGATCTTGGCCAGCGCTTCGGTGTCAGCAGCCGCTTCGCCGCGGAAGGACTCGAGCAGCTTTTTGTGCTGAATCTCCCGGACCATCTCCCGGGCATCATTGATGGTCAGAGGTGCCACGCGGAAGACGATATCCTTTAGAATTTCGGTCATGATGCCGCCGAGCCCGAACATGACGCAGGGGCCGAAATGGGCATCGCGGATTAGCCCGCAGACCAGCTCACGCTGCCCCTTCACCATCTCCTGAACGAGCACGGCTTCGCTGCCGGGTATCCCTAACAGACACTCGCTTTCCCGAATCACATCTTCCCTACTGTTCAGGTTCAGGGCAATGCCCCCGACCTCTGTTTTATGGAAGAGGTTTTTTCCGGATGCTTTCAGAACCACCGGAAATCCGAGCTTGGCTGCCTCTTTAGCTGCCGAATCGGCATCGCGAGCGATGGTTTCCCGGCAGACCGGAATGCCGAAGCCGGCACATAACCTTTTGGCGTCATACTCATTCAGGGCGTCCTGGCCTTGGCTCAAGGCTCCTTTGATAATATTCATGAGCAACGTCGTTTTACCCCCGGATAGACATTCGGCCTAAAAATTATTACACAGTGGCCCATGGATGGCAAGTTTAACCTCTTCAATTGACTTTGGGGCAGGGCGTTGCTAACATTTAGGTGGGAGGCAGCATGACTGCAGGGCAAAGACAGTCCAGACTGATGCTATTTCCACCGACGGCTGAAGTCAGCGAAAAGGGCCACCTAGTCATCGGTGGCTGCGATACGATGGCGCTGGCGGAAGAGTTCGGCACGCCCCTTTATCTTTTCGATGAGGCAGCGCTGCGCCAGAAATGTGCCGAGTTCAGAGACGAGTTCGGCCGGCGCTACGGGGATACAGCTATAGTCTACGCGGGCAAAGCATTCGTCAATCGAGCGCTGGCGCGCCTTTTCAAGGAAGAGGGACTCGGACTGGATGTGGTCTCCGG
>CAYFVI010000244.1:0-4172 GCA_964346525.1 uncultured Dehalococcoidaceae bacterium | reverse complement strand
GGTGGACTCTTTCCTGCCGCGCTATGACCCGGTGGTCACCCTTGACGTGGACAACCCTTACTCCATATCCGTCGGCGCCTTCGGCAAAAATTACGCGCGCTGGAGAGAGGAGCAGCAGGCGGCGGCGGAAAAGGCGGCGGAGATAATTGTGGAGGTGGGCGATGAATTCGCCCGCATCTTCGGCCGCCATTATGGAGGTTTGATTGAGGTATACCGCGGCGATGGCGCGGAGGCGGTTCTGGTGACCATGGGCGCATTTAGCGGAACCGTCCGCGAGGTTGTTGATGAGATGCGAGATGAGGGCAGGGCGGTCGGTCTGGTCAAGGTCAGGGCCTTTCGACCTTTCCCGGTCGAACCGCTGAGAAAGGTGCTCTCTAGAGTAAAGGCAGCGGCGGTGCTGGATAGAGACTGCTCCTGGGGCTATGAAGGGGCGCTGGCCACCGACCTGAAAGCGGCCCTCTATGGTCTGCCCGACCCACCGGCGGTGCTGAACTTCATCGGCGGGCTGGGTGGTGCGGATGTGCCGCCGGGAAAGATAAGGAACATGCTGGAGAAGGCCCTGGCGGCGGAAAGGGGAGAGACGCCTCATCTGGAGTTTATCGACCCATGAAGCTTAAGGATATCGCCAGAGAAGAGTATTACCGGGCTTCCTACGGCTGTGCCGGCTGCGCCGCTGTCCTGGCAGTGCGCCTGGCTATCAAAACACTCGGCAAGAACAGCGTTTATGTGGTGCCGGCGAACTGCATCAGCACCGTGTCCTGCTATTACCCGCAGGCACCGTTCTTTGTGCCATTTACAGTGATGGCCTTCGCCGCCACCGCGGCCGCCTGTTCCGGCATCAGCGCCGGTTTTAAGCGGCGGGGTCGGGAGGACATCCACGTCGTCGGCTTCTCCGGCGATGGCGGCACGGCAGACATCGGCATTCAGTCATTGTCCGGGGCCATTGACTGCGGCAACAAGTTCATCTATATCTGTTACGACAACGAGGCCTATATGAACACCGGTATCCAGAGGAGCGGCCTGACTCCCTATGGGGCGGTCACCTCCACCACCCCTGCCCCCTGCTTTGAAAACCGGCCCAAGAAGGACATGCTGCGCATCGTGGCGGCGCACGACATCCTCTATGCCGCCACCGCCTGCACGTCTTATCCTCTGGACTATATGGAGAAGGTGGAGAAGGCAAGCAAAGTGAACGGGCCCACTTACATTCATGTTCTGACGCCATGCCCCACCGGCTGGGGCTTTGCCCCGGATGAGGCGATTGAAATCGGGCGCATGGCGGTGGAGAGCGGAATGTGGAAGCTTACCGAATTTGAGAACGGTCAGTTCCGCACCACCTACACGCCGAGGCGCCGGATACCGGCATCGGAATACTTTGCTGCCCAGGCAAGGTTCCGCCAACTCAGCCCGGAGGAAATCGCCGCCATTCAGAAAGAACTCGATGCCGCCCGAGATTAAGGCATTATCCTGATATTAAAGGAGCAATCAGATGGAAGCTATGGAGGCCATTTTATCCCGCAGGAGCATTCGCCGCTACACCGGCCAACCGGTGCCGGAAGAGATAATCAAGGAACTGCTGAAAGCGGCCATGAGTGCGCCCTCGGCCAGCAACCAGCAGCCGTGGCAGTTCGTCATCATCGATGACCGCCGCATTCTGGATGAGATTCCCAGGTTCCATCCCTATGCGCAGATGCTGAGAGAGGCTTCCTGGGCTATCGCCGTCTGCGGTGATACGCACCTGGCGTCGATGAGCGGCTACTGGGTGCAGGACTGCTCCGCCGCCACGCAGAATATTTTGCTTGCCGCCCATGCCAAAGGGCTGGGGGCGGTGTGGCTGGGTGTCTATCCCCGTGAGGAGAGGACCAGAATGGTACAGGAATTGGTCGGGCTTCCCGGACACGTGATACCCCTGTGCTTCATCTCAATCGGCTATCCGGCGGAGAAAAAGCCGCCGTCAAATCGTTACGATGAGTCGAGGATTCATCACAACCGCTGGTGACAGTCCCTTGGCTATAGAATCAGACTGGCCGGGTCTTCGATATAACTTTTCACCGTTTGCAGGAACTGCGCGCCCAGCGCCCCATCGAGGACGCGGTGGTCGATGGACAGGGTCAGGTTCATCACCGGCCTGATGACCATCTCGCCGTTCCGCGCCACGACCTTCTCCGCGATTCTGCTCACGGCTAATATCGCCGCCTCCGGCGGCTGGATGATGGCGCTGAACTGGTCGATATCGTACATGCCCATATTGGAGATGGTGAAGGTGCTGCCGGTCATCTCCTCTTTGGCGAGGGTACGCTCCCGCGCCTTCTGCACCAGTTCGGCGCGGGCCTGTGCGATTTCCCCCAGAGATTTCGTGCTGGCATCCCTGATGACGGGCACCATCAGGCCGCCTTCGACCGAAGTCACCAGGCCGATGTCAATCCGTTGGAAAAGTTTTAGCTTGCCGTCTGCATAGGAGGAGTTGAGGGCCGGGTTTTTCTCCAGTGCCCGGGCTGCTATTTTGATAATCAGGTCGGTCAGCGTCAGCCTGATGCCGGTTTTGCTTTCAATCACCGGCAGCAACTGCTGTCGTGCTCTCTGTAATTCGTAGGCGTCAACCTCAACGGTGAGGTAAAAGTGCGGCGTCTGAAAGCTCTCTATCATGCGCCGGGCAATCACCTCGCGCATGGTGGAAAGGGGGAGGACTTCCTCCCCGGCTCCTGCTGCTATTTCAGGAGCCGCCGGGGCTGCCGCCTTGCCTTCTTCAATATATTTCAGAACGTCTTCTCTGGTAATTCTGCCGCCCGGCCCGGTCCCGGTTACCAGGCTGATGTCCACATTATGCTCTCTGGCGATATTTCTGGCCAGCGGTGACGCTTTAATCTCCCCCGGTTCTTTGACTGGTTTCGGCACTTCAGTTTTGACCGATGCCTGCGGCTTTTCCTCTTTTGGGGCAGCTTTGACCGGCGCCTCAGCCTCAGGTGCTTCCTCGCCGGGCTGCAGGATATAGGCAATCGTCGTGCCGATGGGCACCTCGTCTCCTTCCTTGGCCGTGACCTGGCTCAGGATACCGGAGGCCTCCGCTTCCAGTTCAAAGGAGGTCTTCTCGCTCTCAATCTCTAGGATAATCTCCCCTTTTTCCACCTGCTCCCCCTCGTTCTTGAGCCAGCGGACGATTTTGCCGCTAGTCATCGCCTCATCGAGCTTGGGGAAGATAACGGCCACAGCCATACTGGTACCTCCGATATTCCTCAATATCTAACTTATTTACCCATCATCTCCAGCGCAGCCGCCTTTATCTTTTCCGGATTGACCAGCACGTACTGCTCCTGTCTGGGATTGAAGGGTATCGGTGAGTCGAGCGAGGACACGCGCTTGATAGGGGCATCCAGGTAATCGAATGCCTTTTCGCCGATAAGGGCGGCGATTTCGGCGCCGAAACCGCCGGTGCGGCAGGCCTCATAGACCACCATCGCCTTGCTCGTTTTCTGCACCGAGCTTATAATGATTTCCTCGTCAAGCGGTTTCAATGTCCTTACGTCGACCACCTCAGCATCTATGCCATCCTTGGCGAGCTCTTCCGCAGCCTCCAGAGCGAAATTCACGCAGCGCGAGTAGGTGATGATGCTCATGTCCTTGCCTTCGCGCTTGATATCGCCCTTGCCCAAGGGGATGGTATACTCCTTTTCCGGAACCTCGCACGATTCGCCGTACAGTTTCTTGTGCTCGATGAAGATGACCGGGTTGTCCTCCCTGATGCTGGTCTTGAGCAGGCCTTTGGCATCGTAGGCGTTGGAGGGCATGACCACATAGAGCCCCGGGATATGGGCGAAGACGGCCTCGAGAGACTGGGAGTGGTGTGGCCCGGCGGCTACCCCGCCGCCCCCCTGCGTCCGGATGACCACCGGCACCTTGACCATGCCGCCGGTCATGTACCTCAGCTTGGCTATCTGGTTGATAATCTGGTCGGAGGCGATGAAGGAGAAATCGATGTACATGATTTCCGCCACCGGCCGCATGCCCACCAGCGAAGCGCCCAGCGCCGCTCCGGCAATGGCGGCTTCGGCCAGAGGGGTGTTCCGGATACGCTCATGTCCGAACTCCTCAAGCAGCCCCTGGCTTACTTTATAAGAACCGCCGTACTCGGCGATTTCCTCTCCCATCATAAAAACTTTGGGGTCGCGCCTCAT
>CAYFVI010000243.1:0-12995 GCA_964346525.1 uncultured Dehalococcoidaceae bacterium | reverse complement strand
GATGTCATTCTGGAAGTCTGGCAGGAGTTTGGCAAAGCCTTCGGTCGCCAGTATTCGCCGATAGAGCAATACCGGACCGATGGCGCCAAAGTCCAGCTGTTAACCATGGGCAGCTACAGCGAAACGGCCATGGTAGCCGTGGACAAAATGAGGGTTGATGGCCAGAATGTCGGGCTGCTCAAGCTGCGACTGTGGCGTCCGTTCCCGTACCAAGAACTCCGAAAGGCGGTAAAGGACGCCGAGGTATTGATTGTGCTGGACAGGGCCATTTCCTTCGGCGGGCCGGGTGGGCCGGTCTGCTCCGAGATAAAGGCGGCTTTGTACCGGGAGGAGAGGCGACCGCAAGTTATCGGCTTCGTGGGTGGCCTGGGTGGCAGAGATATTTCCATGGCTGGCTTTGAAGAAATGGTGACTCGCGGCATTGAAATCGCCCGCACCGGAAGCAAACGAGAGTTCGAAATATATGGAGTGAGGGAATAATGATGGCAACAGCAGTTCATGGACCCGGCATAATTACCGAATTAGAGCCCTTTGCCCCCGGTCACCGTGCCTGCAGCGGTTGCGGCGAGGCGCTGGCGGTTAGGCTGTCGGCCAAGGCCATCGGCAACAACGCAATTATCGTGAACGCCACCGGCTGCATGGAAGTTGTGGCCTCGCCGTTCCCGTATACCTCCTGGCGCATTCCCTGGATCCATACCCTGTTTGAGAACACCGCCGCGGTAGCCTCCGGCGCTGAAGCCGGCCTGAAGGCGATGGAGAAGAAAGGGAAACGCTCCGAGCGCAACATCAAGATTGTGGCGATGGCCGGCGATGGCGGCACCAGCGATATCGGTCTGCAGGCCTTATCCGGCGCCCTGGAAAGAGGGCACGACTTCGTTTACATCTGTCTGGATAACGAGGCATACATGAATACCGGCATCCAGCGGTCCTCGGCCACACCTTATGGAGCGTCAACGACCACGTCTCCTGCCGGCAGAGAGAGCCTGGGACAGCTAACCTGGAAAAAGAACATGCCCGCGATTGCCGTAGCCCATGACATACCGTATGTGGCCACGGCCTCCCCCAGCTACCACCGCGACCTGATGAGGAAAGTGGCCAAGGCAATAGAAACACCTGGCCCAGCCTATGTACATATTTTATCGGTCTGCCCGGTAGGCTGGCGTTGCGCCACTGATGATTCGGTCAAGGTCGGTCGGCTGGCGGTGAGAACGGGCGTTTTCCCGCTGTACGAAGTGGAAAATGGAAAATACAAACTGAGTCTGAGCCTGACCAAGCTGGAGCCGGTGGAAAGTTATCTCAAAATTCAGGGCAGGTTTCGCCACCTGACCGAAGATACCATCAAAGAAATACAGGAAAGGGTAACCAGGGAATATAACAAACTGGTGGAGCTAGCTGGCAAGGCGGGCGGGGGAGCTTCCTCAGAATAGTCCGCTATGGTAATATCTTAATAGCGGGGTGTGGCGCAGCCTGGTCAGCGCGCATGGTTTGGGACCATGAGGTCGGAGGTTCACATCCTCTCACCCCGACCATCAATCAGCTTCAGACAAAGACACTTTGGAAATTATTCAAGACAGCTTGAAGTTTAAAAAGGTACCGTTAAGTTAGTAACCAAATATAAAGCCTTACTTTAAGTTTTACCATATCCAACGCCAAAAAATACCTGGAATCTGAGGGGGATACCATTCACCCGCTTGCCAAAATTCATGAATCATTCTGTGGATAACCCCATGTGCCACTACGGGGCCATATCCTCCCCCAAATGCCAAACCGTACCCAGAATGAGACGCGTGTTCTAAATGTTCTGTAGCCTGAGGCGGTATTTTACTTTCTGGCATGTTACCTGGCTTAACTTCTGGTGGATCCCCTGCAAAAACTGGATTTGCAAAGGTCAAGTTGAGAATGGCTGCCAAAATCACTACTACGAATAACCTTTTCACTTTTCGTCACCTCTATTTTAAAGTTAATTAAAAAGTACAAATGCGTCAAGATACTAACCTAACTTTACGTCCATATTTGTCAATAGAAACATCCTAAGGAATCAATATTCAATTTGTATTAAACCCTCCCACCTCCCACACGCAATTTGAAATTCTTTCTTCTTAAAACGAGAAATAACACATATCTTGTAATATACACATGCAACACGTAGCAATCACAAGTATTTATATTTTCAACAAACATCAATCCCCATATACGAAGGCCTTAATCTATGAACTCCCTAAAATTGAGATAAAATGCTCAAATCACATGTTAATCTTAACAACTTCCGAGGCTTAATTCTAACGCATCTCATATCCCATTTCAAAGCTTGTAAAGCCATTAGTAATATTACTGAAAAGACTGTAAAACTAGATACAATAATTACTTAGATTTACTTGTTGTTACTATAAAGAATACTCTATCTACACTATTACCTGTGTCTTGGTCTCCATTTATAATGGATATGCTACTTTTTTCATTCTACCACCGAGAACAGGTCTGTTGCTCCCAGGCCTGTTCTCATTTTTACGGTACGCCCTACTATTTTCCCATTGACTCCGTATTTCAAGCGATTTAGCATTAGGATAAGAACTTCCTTCTCTCAATTTCTACCTCCTTAGAGACAGGTCTGGTAGCTGGAGCCAGGCCTGTTCTTATGCTAGACATCACCAAACACTTTCTTTGAAAGCTATTATTCGTGTTAAATAATAATAAAGAACAACATTTTTCAAGCAGTTGTAAGGCCTGTAACACAATGATTGCTTGGCCTTTAGTAAAGCCAGTCCCGAAAATATGGATATGCCCCCTCTGTGGTAGGAAAAACTACACGCAACCCAAACCCCATAAATAAGATACGAGGTTAGGATTATCGCAAGCGCATATGAATTACTAGCTAGGAAAGGGCTGATTCAGACTAGGAAGATAGGTCGAGATTGGGTAGTGCTGGAGCTTGACTATAGTAGAAAAGAAAGCCAAAGGAGAAACGAAAATGAAAAATGCTGAAATTGCCAGGCAATTGGGTATCTCATGAACTTACGTAACAATGTTAGCTAAAGGTGAAAGACAACCATCAAGAAGGCTTCAGAGAAGATTTGAAAAGTTAACAGGAAATCGTTTACTATCAGATACAAATTCTAGGGTTTGGGACCATGAGGTCGGAGGTTCAAATCCTCTCACCCCGACCATTGCCCTCAAAGTTATTCGTCCAGCGCATCCTGACTTACCGCACGATGTTCAGCAGGGACGGCAGCACATAGAAGCGGGCCGGCAGCTCACCGAGCAATTCACCGTCAGCCTGAAGGAAAACCGGATCGTCCGACCTTATCTCTATCTCCCGGGCTTTTGTCAGCGTCACCTTGGGATGCGTCAGGTGAGTTCCCCGGTACACCCTCGGCAGTGACCAGAGAAGGTCAGGTTTGCTCAGGTCACCGATAATGAGCACATCGAGAAGGCCGTCGGAAATATCAGCCTCGGGAGCAGCAAACATACCACCGCCCCCATATTTGCCGTTGCTCATCAGGATAGTGCACACCTTCCTTTCCACTGTTTCGCCATCGATGTGGATGGTCACCCCCTTGTTTTTGTAGGATATGAGAGTTGAGAGCAATCCGGCGAGGTAGGAAGCGGTAGCATTCAATGCTTTGTATTTCAATGTCGTTGTTTTTACTATCTCAGCGTCAAATCCCATGCCGGCAAAATTGATAAACAATCGTCTGATTGTTTCGCCGCCGCTTAGATATTCCACAACGCCCACATCCACAGTCATCGTCTGCGGATTTCTCAGACATTGACAGGCCTCCAGGTACGAGCGTGATATCCCGATGGTGCGGATATAATCGCCACCGGTACCGGTGCCTATAATGCCACACATGACATCGGCAATGCTGCCGGTATCGTACAGGCCATTAACCACCTCATTTATGGTGCCGTCGCCACCCACCGAGACCACCAGCTCATAGCCTTTGGCAACCGCGGTCTTCGCCAGCTCACGGGCATGCCCCGGTGCCTCGGTAAGGTCATAATCAAAACGCAGGTCAAAGCTCTGAAGCCTGGCCATAATATGAGGCCACTTCCGGGCCGTCTTACCAGCGCCGGCAACCGGATTGACTATCAGGCGAGCGTAGTTCAAAATCCCTCCCCACGGCGGAACAATATGGCGAATCCAGTAATAACCATAGTATACCACAACAAAAATAGGGGAATGTTTATTTTACATAATACAGGCTATTTGTGTTGACACTAATATGCCAAAGCTGCTAGAATGATGTGATTATTTTGAACGGCAAGCGGCTACCACTTGCCATATTTTCAATCAAGAGGTTAAGCAATGAAGTCAGTGAAAATTATACCCTGTCTGGATATCAAAGATGGCAGGGTGGTGAAGGGAGTGAACTTCATCAACCTGCGCGATGCCCGCGACCCGGTGGAAGCCGCCGAAGCTTACTGTCGGGAGGGCGCCGATGAACTGGTATTCCTGGACATCATGGCCACAGTGGAGAATAGGGGCACCATGCGAGAATGGGTAAAGAGGGTGGCCGAAAGGGTGACCATACCCTTTGCCGTCGGCGGCGGTATCAGGAACATCCGGGATATGAATGAACTATTTGAGCTCGGCGTTGCCAAGGTCTCGATCAATACAGCAGCGGTGAAGACCCCTGAACTCATCTCACAGGCAGCTGCTGAATTCGGCAAGGACAAACTGGTGGTGGCTATCGACGGTCGCAAAAATCCCGCCGGCGGCAAGCTGCCCAGACTGGAAGTCGTGGTTAAAAGCGGCGGTGAGGCTACGGGGATGGATATAGTGACATGGGCAAAAAGGGTGGAAGACCTCGGCGCCGGCGAAATCCTTCTCACCAGCAAGGATGCCGATGGCACCAAAGAGGGCTATGACCTGAAGATGACCAAGGCGGTTGCTGAAGCTGTAACCATACCGGTTACTGCCTCGGGAGGTGCCGGCAAGCTGGAACACCTCTATGAAGCGGTAACCATCGGCAAGGCGGCAGCCGTTCTGGCAGCTTCCATCTTTCACTTCGGCGAAATAACCATACCGGAAGCGAAGAGGTACCTCCACGATAAGGGAATATCGGTCAAGATATAAAAAAATAAATAAGGAGTCCCGAAGATGAACCTGCAAAGACCAAATGCCAATGATGCCACGAGATCGGCAAACCGCTCCCGAAACGTCTCCCCGATGAGCGGTATCTGTAGTCGATGCCTCGACAGTTGTACCGGGAACTGCGAGGTATTTCGGGCGACATTTCGCGGCCGGGAACTGATTTATCCCGGACCCTTCGGCGACGTTACCGCCGGTGGCGATAAGGACTACCCGATTGATTATTCCCACCTCAATATTCAGGGCTATGCTCTGGGGGCAAGGGGTTTACCGGCCGGCGTGGAAGGCAGCCCGGATACGGCCATTTTCCCCGCGGTGGACACGGAGACGGAATACGGCTGGGACATAAAAGTGAAAATGAAGCTGCCCGCTTTCACCGGCGCGCTCGGTTCCACTGAGATTGCGCGCAAGCACTGGGAGCATTTCGCCATCGGTGCAGCCATCGGCGGTGTTACACTGGTATGCGGCGAAAATGTATGCGGTATCGACCCCAAACTTGAGCTCGACTCAAAAGGGAAAATCACCTCGGCCCCGGATATGGACCGCCGCATTGAGACCTACCGCCACTATCATCAGGGATACGGTGAAATACTGGTCCAGATGAACGTGGAAGATACCAGGCTTGGCGTTGCCGAATACGTAAACAAAAAGCACGGCCTGGAGACCATCGAGTTGAAATGGGGGCAGGGCGCGAAGTGCATTGGAGGTGAAATCAAGGTCGATAGTCTGGAGCGCGCACTGGAGCTACAACGACGCGGCTACATAGTTACCCCCGACCCCTCCAGCCCCGTCACACAGGCAGCTTATAAAGACGGCGCGCTTAAAGAATTCGAGCGCCACAGTCGACTCGGCTTCGTTGGTGAGGAAGGTTTCTACGCCGAAGTAGAGCGTCTGAGGAAACTGGGTTTCAAGCGCATCACGCTAAAGACCGGTGCCTACAGCTTGCGTGAGCTGGCCATGGCCATAAAATGGGGCGCCAACGCCAAGATTGACCTGCTCACCATTGGCGGCGCATCCGGCGGCACCGGCATGAGTCCCTGGCGTATGATGGAGGAGTGGGGTATTCCCAGCCTTTACCTGCACGCCGCCGCCTATGAGTTCTGCCGGAAGCTGGCGGATAAGGGCCAACGTGTACCGGATATTGCTTTTGCCGGCGGTTTCAGCAGCGAGGACGGCATCTTTAAGGCACTTGCCCTCGGGTCACCATTCGTGAAGGCAATATGCATCGGGCGGGCCATGATGATTCCGGGCATGGTGGGCAAGAATATCGCCAACTGGATTAAGGAAGGCAAGCTGCCCAACACGGTGAGCCAGTTTGGCTCCACGCCGGAGGAGATATTCGTCAACTACGAAGACGTATTGAATATCGTCGGCGCTGATGAGATGAAGAACATCCCCTTGGGCGCGGTCGGCATTTACAGCTACTGTGAAAAGCTAAGGATAGGGTTACAGCAGTTAATGGCCGGGGCAAGGTGCTTCAGTGTGCCGGCAATCACCCGTCGTGAACTCATGTCGCTTACCGAGGAATGCGCCAGGGTAACCGGGATTCCATATCTGATGGATGCCTACCGGGAAGAGGCGATGCAGATTCTCGGATAGAGTGTGGTTTTCAGGAGCAGGATTCATCCAATTTGAGACTGGAGGGAAATAAAAGATGGCACGTTATAAGTGTTCCGTTTGCGGTTATATCTATGACCCGGCGCAGGGAGACCCGGACAGCAATACCCCACCGGGGACCCCTTTTGAAAACCTTCCCGACGACTGGGTCTGTCCCGTTTGCGGCGCCAGCAAAGACCAGTTCGATAAAATAGACTGAGAGAATTAAATCAATCTTCCCGGGAGTACTGGCCGGTAGATATAATAGTGCTGCTTATGAACTAGCCAAGTACCTCCCGGTAGCAGGCCAGAACGCTCTTGGCTACATTCTCCCAGCTGTATTTTTGAGCCGTTATAATTCCCTTCTGGCTCATCTGCTGTCGCCGGGACTCATCACCGGCCAGTGACAGCAGCGCCTCGGCCAGCTTGGGAGCATCCTTCGGCGGCACCAGCAATCCTTCAGCATCATGGGTCAGCACACTGGCATATCCGGGTATATCCGAGGCCACTATTGGCGTTCCTACCGCCATTGCTTCAATCAGGACGATGCCGAAGCTTTCCCAGCCGGTAGCCGGGCAGCAGATGATATTCGCCGTCCGGTAATATCTGGGCAGGTCACTGGAGGTGACGTAGCCAATAAAAGCTACGTCTTCTATACCGTCTCGTGCCACCCGTTTTTCGTACTTTTTCCTGAGCCTGATACCTGGCCCGATGACAATGAGCCGTGATTCAGGGAGCATGCGTTTTACCTGCTTATAAGCTTCGAGCAGATAATCGAGGCCCTTGCGCTTCTCCAGACGCCCGATGAACATGATGTTCAGTTTCCCGTCCTGGTACTCCTCAAGTGGCTCGACATCAGGCCGGAAAAGTTTCGTATCCACTCCATTGGGGATGAGGCTGTATGTATCGGGGAAAAATCGGTTCACGTATTCCATCGCCGGCCGGGAAACGGCAATCTTATAGTCCAACTTGCGGAACCATTTCTTTAGAATCAGTTTGCCCAGCGGCGTACCGAAGTCGTACCAGGGCTTGCCCCCGGAGGCATGGAAGGTGCCGATATTCGGGACATCGGAGAGGCGCAGTACAGTGGTGCAGAGCATCGGCATCAGGGGCTCGTGAAGGTGAACAACTTCAAATTTCTCTCGCGCAAGCACTCTCTTGATTCGCGATGACAGCCAGGGCGATAGGGTAATACGGGCAACGGAACCGCTGACCGGAACCGGCCTGGGCTTGCCGATTGGGATAAAACGCTCACCCAGAGCCGACACTGCCTTCGAGGCCGGAGCAATGATTTTCACCTCGTGCCCCATTCTGGTCAGTTGTTCTTCTAAATTAGAGATATGGTTGCAGACACCCCCGGGGTAGGCGAAGTCGTAAGGGGAGACCAACGCTATTTTCATGCTGTTATTTTACCATCAATTCTCTCAGCAGGTTACGTACCTCATCCGGTGAATCGAGGTTGAATTTGGCGGCCGAAACGCCGGGCCTGACCTTGAGGGACCAGGCATTCCCCGGCAAAACCCGGAACAGGTCTTCATCAGTAACATCATCACCGATGGCGAGGATAAAGTCCCAGTTCTCCCTCGAAAGCCACTGCTGTGCCGTCAGTCCCTTATTCAGGTTGGCACTTTTCACTTCCACTACCTTGCTCCCCTCCAGTACCTTCAGGTTGGAATTGGCGGTCAGATTCAGGAGGTCGTTTACTATCTCCCGGATGTGCCGCTGGCTTATCCTCGGGTCGGCTTTACGGTAATGCCAGGCAATGGAGTAATCCTTCTCCTCAATGAGTGACCCCGCAATACGGTCCACCGCCAGCTTTAATATGGCGCGCGCTTCATCTTTCCATTCGTTCGAGAGTCCGGCCATCATCCCCCAGTCACCGCCCTTGGCTTTCATCCACACGCCGTGTTCCGCCACCATGCCCGTCTTCAGAGCGCCAAACCACCGGTCAAGAGTGCTCTTATCGCGTCCGCTGATGAGAACAACCTCATTTTTGGCATTGCTATTCAACTCGCCCAGCAGCTTCAGTAATTCCTTATCCGGCCTGGCTTCTTCAGGCGTTTTGGCGAAGGGCACCAGTGTGCCGTCATAGTCCAGCAAAAACAGGCGCTTCCGGGCCTTCTGGGACTGGCTTTTCAACTCGATCATTGTCTTATTGGACATCGACTCCGGCACAGTACCGGTCTCCACCTTGACCGTTTCACTCAGTTTATCAATAAAATCGCCGGCCCACCGGCTGACATCGTAACGCTTTATCCGCTCCTGCATCGCCCGGTTGCGTTCAATCTGTTCTTTCTCCGGCATTGCCAGGGAATCAGCAAAGGCCTGCGCGATTTCCTCGATGTTATTGGGGTTGACCATGATGGCATCCCCAAGCTCCCGGGCGGCACCGGTCGTCTCACTGAGGATGAGAACGCCTTTGCCGTCTATTTTTGTGGCCAGGTATTCCTTCGCCACCAGGTTCATCCCGTCGCGCACCGGTGTTATCGGGCACACATCCGCCATCTTGTACAGGCCGAGAAGGGCATGATAGGGTATCGGACTGTAGAGGTATTCGAGAGGCGTCCAGCCGATGGTGCCGAACCTGCCGTTTATGGTGCCCACCATCTCTTCTATCCGCCGTTTCAACTCGGCGTAATGCGGCACCCTGATACGAGAGGGCCCGATAACGAGTATGAACACCACTTTCTCCCGGTACTCTGGATGCTTCTCCAGAAAGAGACCATACGCTTCCAGTCGATTGGGAATACCCTTGCTGTAGTCGAGGCGATCTACGGAAACTATGGTTTTGCGGTCGCCCAGTTTCTCTTTGAACTTTTTCACTTCCGCGTCCACTTCCGGGCTCTTGGCAATGCTGGAGTAATGTTCATAACCGATGCCGATGGGGAAAACATCCGCCTTGGACACGTGGTCTGGCGTTGTAATCCATCCCATGGAACTGCTGTAGCCCAGCAGGTTGCGGGCACTGTTCAGAAAATGCCAGACATAATCATGCGTATGAAAACCGACCAGATTGGCACCGAGCAATCCTTCCACTATCTCCCGGCTCCAGGGCAGCAGACGGTAAACTTCGTAGGAGGGGAAGGGTATATGGAGAAAATAGCCGATGGTTGCCTTGGGCAGTCGGTCCCGTATCATCCTCGGGAGAAGCATGAAATGGTAGTCCTGCACCCAGAAAATATCATCCTCTTTGGCCACTTTGACGATGGCATCGGCAAAAATCTCGTTAACCCGTTGATATGCCTGCCACAGGATGGGGTCATACTCCACGTACTGAGGGAAATAGTGGAAAAGGGGCCAGATGGTCTGGTTGCAGAAACCGAAGTAGAAATCGTCAACGTCCTTTCCCGAAAGAAACACCGGGTAGCACTGCTCCTCAGCCAGCCTGTCCTCAATCTCCTTCTCCTCACCCTTTTTAACCTTCTCCTGTTCTATGCCGGGCCACCCTAGCCAGAGACTGGGACGCGACTTGTAAAAGGCACCCAGTGCCGTGGCCAGACCGCCGAGGCTGGGCTGAAAGTGCAGTTTTCCCTCTTTCCTCTCCACATTCAGAGGTAAGCGGTTGGAAATGATAAGCAGTCTGGACATAAAGCTCCTCCCTCAGCGTCTTTAATCAAATATTAATAGCATAATCCGACCGATTTTACAATGGCAGGTCAGCTTGGTCATCTGGAAAAGTTCCGGGATAACGGTTAAGATTGACAGAATTCATGTTATGGCTGAAAATTAAAAGAATAAAGTAACGACAGGAGATATTATGAACACAAGAGCTTTGCATAAATTAAGTTACGGCGTCTATGTGGTAACCTCAGTCAAAGATGGCCACTGGAATGGTCAGATTGCCAATACGGTTATCCAGGTCACCGCTCAGCCGCCAACAATCGCGGTAAGCATCAACCGCAATAATCTGACCTGGGAGTATATTAAGTCAAGCCGGGTCTTCGCCGCCTCGGTGCTGTGCGAGGACACGCCTTTAACATTTATCGGCCGTTTTGGTTTCCACTCCGGCAGGGATACGGATAAGTTCGAAGGGCTCGAATACCGAATAGGGGAGACAGGCGCCCCTATAGTCCTGAACAACGCCGTCGCTTTTCTGGAAGCCAGAGTAATTCAGGAAATTGACGTGGGCACGCACACCATTTTCATCGGCGAACTGGTGGATGCCGATATTCTTAACGATATGACCTGCATGACCTATGAGCATTACCATCAGATCAAAGGTGGCAAGACACCCAAAGCGGCTGCAACCTATATTGAAGAGACGAAGGGGCAGGAGAAGAAACCTTGACCAACTTCACGGTTATGGCTGCGGGTGCTGCGGGGCAGGGCATACAATTTCTGGGAGGGATACTGGCCAAAGTTATTGCCAGCAGCGGCTACCACATCTTTGCTGACCAGGACTACGAATCAAGGGTAAGGGGCGGCCATAACTTTTTCCGCGTAAGGGCCAGCAATGGCCAAATATCAGCGCTTTCCGAACCTCTGGACATACTCATCGCCCTGAACGGGGAGACAATTGAACTTCATAAAAAAGAAGTTAAAAACAACGGCCTCATTCTCTTTGACCGGGAGCAGACCGGCATCAGCCCGCGAGGCAATAATTATTTCGATATCCCGCTGAACAAAATCGCCGAGGAGTCGGCCAAAAACCGCCGCATGACCAATACCGTGGCCGCCGGAGCCGTTTCTGGCCTGGCCGGGAGCGACCTTGAGCGCCTCATTCAGGTACTGAAGAAAGACCTAGCCAGGGCCGGTGAGGATGTGGTGGCAGGCAATATCGCCGCGGCCAGAGCCGGATATCAGTTCGCAGAGCAAAAACGGGGGAAATCAGTCGGGCAAACCCTGAAACCGGTTGCCCAAACGACAAAGAGCATGCTGCTTAACGGCAATGAAGCGGTATCGCTGGGGGCGATGGCCGGAGGCTGCAAGTTCATGACCGGCTATCCCATGACCCCGGCCTCTTCCATTATGGAATTCCTGGCCGGGAAGGGCAGACAGTACAACATCGTAACCATACACGTGGAAGACGAGATATCGGCCATCAACATGGCCGTCGGCGCCGGCTTTGCTGGCGTGAGGTCGATGACCGCTACCTCAGGTGGTGGCTTTGCCCTTATGGTGGAGGGGTTGGCGCTAGCGGGAATGACGGAAACGCCCGTCGTCATCGTGCTGGGACAGCGCCCGGGGCCGGCCACCGGCCTTCCCACCAGAACGGAGCAGGGGGAGCTGTGGTTTGCCCTGCATGCCGGACACGGCGAGTTCCCCCGTGCGGTGCTGGCGCCGGCCACGGCGGAAGATGCCTTCTGGAAAACGGTCAAGGCCTTCAACCTGGCGGAGAAGTACCAGACGCCGGTTATCATCCTCACCGACCACCACCTGGCCACATCATACAAAACGGTGGCTAAATTTAACCTGGAAGAGGTCAAGATAGAGCGAGGAGCACTGCTTTCCGACAAAGAAGCAAGCAGGGCAGCAGATTACAAACGACATCTGGTTATGGACTCTGGAATATCACCAAGGGCATTGCCGGGACAGGGCAAAGCCCTGGTGGTCACCGATTCCGATGAACATGATGAAGAGGGACACATGATAGAGGATGCGGCGACGAGAAACCAGCAGCACAACAAACGGTTGCTCAAGCTGAATGGTATGAGAGGGGAAATCGACTCGCCGTTATTCAATGAACAGACTGGAGCGGAATTGACGCTGGTCGGCTGGGGCAGCACCTACGGCGCCATAAATGAAGCTGTCCAGCTATTGAGAGGTAACAAGATTAAAGCCAACCATCTACATTTCACCGAGCTTTGGCCTTTCTCCGCCGAGGCGGCCCTCTCCGCCCTGGACAAAAAGTCGAAGAGCATCGCCATTGAAAATAACGCCACCGGGCAGCTGGCGCAGCTCATCCGCCGGGAGACCGGCTACAAGGCCGGCGGCCAAATCCTGAAATATGACGGACGCCCGTTCTCCCCGCAGTATATTTTGGACGCACTGAAAAAGGTGGTGAGCTGACCGTGGTAACGCTAAAAGATTACGCCGAAACAATAGAGATAGCCTGGTGCCCGGGCTGCGGTAACTTTGGCATCCTGCAGGCGTTGCGCAAGGCGCTGGTGGAGCTGAAAATCGAGCCACAACAATTGCTGCTCGTCTCCGGGATAGGGCAGGCGCCCAAGCTGCCCCACTATATACGCGACAATGTCTTCAACGGGCTTCACGGCCGGTCGATACCGGTTGCCACCGCGGCTAAAATCGCCAACCACGAACTGATTGTCATGGTTATAGATGGCGACGGCGGCGCCTACGGCGAAGG
>CAYFVI010000242.1:0-7674 GCA_964346525.1 uncultured Dehalococcoidaceae bacterium | reverse complement strand
GAGCACCACGAAATTGCCGATGAGGATTAAACTTATTAACCAGAGCAGTGGATGGATTATCCTTCTCACCTAATCACCAAGCTTGCAGTATAAGCATAGTAAAAACAAGTGGCAGCGGGTGGATTCGAACCGCCGACCAAGGGCTTATGAGTCCCCTGCTCTACCTCTGAGCTACGCTGCCAACAGAGTAGAATAATATCATCAATAGACTCAGATGTCAATTTCGCTTGATAACGTGGACTCCGGTGGCCTTAAAGGTAGCGTAAACCTTTTTCCCCTTGCTTAAGCCCATTTCCTCGGCCGACCTCTTGGTCACCATTATCACCAGGGGAAAGCCGCATTGAACCTCAACGCGTGTCAGCGGCCCCATATTCACCAGCCAGGTAACCGCCCCTTCAAATGAGTTCCGGGCGCTGCTTGAAAGCGGTGACAGCGACAGGGTGATATCCTCCGGTCGGATGCAGGCGCACACTTTCTCGCCAACCAAATAATCGGAAATCGCTTCGATAGACTTTCCCTGACTTTCGATGGTGACGATTTTATCTTCACTGGACGCGATTACACCATCAATGATGTTTTCCACGCCGACAAACTCGGCCACCTCCTTATTGCGCGGCGAGGTAAAAACATCCTTAGCGCCTCCGATTTGCAGAAGCTCCCCGTTCATTAAAACCCCTACCCGGTCGGCAAGGTGCTGCCCCTGAGACAGGTCATGCGTCGCCATGATGATGGTGGTGGCATACTGCCGGATTATGCTGCCGATAAGTTCCTCAATGCGGGCCGCCGAAAGCGGGTCGAGGTTGGCCATCGGCTCGTCCATCAGCAGGACCTCCGGCTCAATGGCAATCGCCCGGGCGATTGCCACGCGCTGCGCTTCCCCACCGGAAAGACTTAGAGCGTTACGGCCGCGGTAATTAGAAAGGCCTACAACATCCATAATTTGAGTCACCTTTTCTTTTAGCTTGCTTCCCTTAATCCCCCGCCACCTCAGGGCATAGGCGATGTTATCGTAAACGCTCAGGTTGAAGACGACCGGCTTCTGGAGGACAAAAGCCATGCGGCGGCGCATCCCGAGTCGCACCGCGGGTGCCGACGTATCCACACCATCTAAGTGTATTTTGCCGGACGTGGGCTCATCTATAAGGTCTATCAGGCGTAAAAGCGTCGTCTTTCCAGCGCCGGTAGGCCCGATGATGGCAAAAACCTCCCCCCGCTCGATGCTGAGATTGATATTTGTCAAGATGTCCTGCTCCCCGTAGCGCTGACTCAGATTTATTATCTCAATAAAAGCCATATTTACCTCTGCTGCACCCGGTTGAGGATGATATTGACAATAAGGGCGATTGAAATCAGGATAATGCCCAGGGCAATCGATAGTTCCAGGTCTCCCTTGGATGTTTCCAGCGAGATGGCGGTGGTGATGACTCTGGTGAAACCGCGGATGTTGCCGCCCACCATGAGGGCGATGCCCACCTCGGAGATAGCCCGGCCGAAGCCCATGATAACCGCTGCCATAACAGCAAACCGGGCCTCCCTGATAATCACAATCGCCGTCTGGAAGCCGCTGGCCCCCAGCGACCGCGCCGTATCAATGATGCTCCGGTCCACACCGCTGAGCGCGGAAATGGTCAGGCCGAGCAATATCGGTGTGATGAGGAGCATCTGTCCCAGCACCATGACCGTGGGAGTGAACATGAGGCCGAGCCCACCCAGCGGCCCCGTCCGGGAAAACATGACAAAGACAAAGAGCCCGACGGCCACCGTCGGTACGCTGTAGAAAGTCTGTATCAGACTGATAAGGAATCGCTTACCCTGGAACTGATAGAAGTGAATCAGGCTGGCCAGAGGAAGACAGATAAGAGAGGCGAGGATAGCTGAGGTTACCGAGATTCTCAGCGACCTTCCCGCTATCTCCATGACCTCAGGGTCGAGCGTGACGATCAGTTCTATGGCCTTTATCAGTCCTTGCCACAGCTCAATCATCCGATCTAATCTGGCTCCTAACTAATACTTACTGCTATCTATTGTGTTGGCTCGGCACCGGCGCAGGGGGTGAAGAGCTGCACGCCGTATTCCTCGGCGCCATAATCGCCAATGAGTTTCTGTATTTCAGGCGAGGTGAGGAAACCTATCAGGTTATTGGCCATTTCGATTTTGACTCCCTTCACCTTCTCCGGGTTTACCGCGATGGCGGAATAGACGTTGAGCAGCATACCCCCTTTGTCCACGATGGGCACGAGCTCCAGCTTGCCCTTGTAGGCCAGATAGGTGCCCATATCGGTCAGGGTATAGCCCTGCTTCTCGCTGGCCATCATCAGCGTCGGCCCCATGCCGGTCCCCCCCTCTATGTACCAGGTTCCTGCCTGCTGAACCGACTCATACTCGTAGCCGGCCTTCTGCCAGATGCTCTTCTCCTTGGAGTGGGTGCCGGAATCATCACCGCGGGAGACAAAGCTGCCGCTGCCGGTCTCCATCAGCTTCTCAAAAGCCTTTTCCGGGAGCATACCTTTGATGCCGGCCGGGTCGCCGGGCGGGCCGACAATGAGGAAATAGTTATAAGCGAAGGGCACCCGCTCCACCCCATAACCCTCGGCGACAAAAGCCTCCTCACGCGCTTTGGAGTGGACGGTGATGATATCGACATCGCCCCTCTGGCCGTACTCAATGGCTTTGCCGGTACCGGCGTACATGACGTCCAGTTCCACGCCATACTGCTCCTCGAACATCGGCTCCAGATATCCCCAGAGGCCGGTGTCATATAAGCTGGTGGTGGTGGCCACCTTCAGCCTCTGCCTGGGCTCCAGCGGCGCTGCCTGGCTGGACTTGGCGCAGCCCACAACTCCCATCACCAAGATGGCTGTTATTAACAGCGCGACAAAAATACTGATAATTCTAACCTGCATTTTCCGACTGAACTTCATAAATGTGCGCCTCTAAAGATTTTCAATTAAGTAACTATTCAACTAAATAGAAAGCACCTCATAAGGAGGTGCTCTGCACAGTTTAAGTGTCACCGCAGGCTCTCCTTTCCAAATACGGGAGGCACCGCCGTTTCCCACGATACCCTATCGGCCAGTCCCCTTAGGCCAGCGCCCTTAGGAGAACAGGCTCGGAGAAAGAAATCTATTCTCTTTTTCTGGGCGGATTATAGCACAGTGGGATAAAAGTCTGCAACAAGTCGCCTTGACGCTGCTATATCCTTCTGTTAAAATCGGCACGAAATAAAGCTTCCCCTGAAACCAGCCTCCAGATGGCGAATAAAGTCAAGGAGGTTAGAGGTGCCTATTGATTATCAGAAGGAAGGCAAAATCGCTATATTCATCATCAACCGCCCGGACGCTTTGAATTCGATAAATGTAGCGGCGGCCCGAGAACTGCACGAGGCGATGGTCGATTTCCGCGATGATGATGGGCTGTGGGCCGGCATCATCACCGGTGCCGGGGACCGGGCATTCTGCACCGGCGCCGATATCAAGGATATGCTGCCCTTCCTGAAGGAGCACCTTCATCAGCACCCCTGGGCGATGCCGGCTACTCACATGCGCGGGCTGGACCTCTGGAAGCCGCTTATCGCGGCCATAAATGGCCTGGCGCTGGGGGGCGGGTTGGAAATCGCGCTGGCCTGCGATTTACGTATCGCCTCGGAAAAAGCCCGCTTCGCCTCGCCCGAAGTGCACCTGGGGCTGATCCCGGGATGGGGGGCCACTCAGAGGCTGCCCAGAATGCTCCCCTTCTGCAAGGCTGCCGAGATGCTGCTCATGGGGAAACCGATTGACGCTCAGGAAGCGTATCGCATCGGACTGGTCAACACGGTGGTCCCGCCGGAGGCGGTCATGTCCACCGCCCGGGAATGGGCGGAGACCATCTGCCAGGCTGGCCCGCTGGCGGTCAGGGCCGCCAAAGAGGCCATGACAAGAGGCAGCAGCCTGACCCTTGAGGACGGCCTGCGACTGGAAAACGCCCTGGAAGCCTACGTGATGAGCACCGAAGATTTCACCGAGGGGACGTCCGCCTTCATGGAGAAGAGAAAGCCTGACTTTAAAGGCAGATAAGGCTGGAGGAAGGTAGAGCTATGGAGATCAAGCAAGCTGGTGTCGTCGGCTGCGGGCAGATGGGCAGCGGCATCGCTCAGGTGATTGCGCAGGCCGGCTATCAGGTTATCGCTTCCGAGGTGAACGAGGAGCTCTTAAACAAGGGACTGGCGTCAATCAGTGCGTCTCTGAGCAAAGCATTGGAGAGGGAGAAAATAACCCCCGGCGACAAGGAGGCCGCCATCTCCCGCATCAAGGGCACCACCAGTATGAAAGACTTCGGCGGCTGCGACCTAGTCATCGAGGCAGCCGTTGAAAACCTGGAGCTGAAAAAGAAGATATTCGCCGAACTGGACTCGGTCTGCCCCGGCCACGCCATCCTGGCCAGCAACACGTCCTGCCTTTCCATCATTGACATGGCCGTGCCGACCAAAAGGCCGGACAAGGTGCTGGGAATGCATTTCTTCAACCCGCCGCCATTGATGAAGCTTCTGGAGATGTCCAGAACCATTCTCACCAGCGAGGAGACCCTTGAAATCGGCCGGAAATTCGGGCAATCTCTGGGCAAGACCGTTATCATCGCTCCGGACTCACCCGGATTCATCGTCAACCGTCTGCTGGTTCCCCAGATGATGAACGCCATCCGCATGCTGGAAGCCGGGGTGGCCACCAGAGATGACATCGATAACGGCATGACGCTCGGTTTGAATCACCCCATAGGCCCACTGGCCGTGGCAGACCTAGTAGGCCTGGACACTTGTTACTTTATTGCCAGCGCTATGTATGATGAATTCAAGGACCCCCAGTTTGCTCCCCCGATTCTGTTGAAGAAGATGGTCACTGCCGGATGGCTCGGGCGCAAAACGGGCAAAGGCTTTTACGATTACAAGCAAAAATGACGGCGGTGGCGCCAATCTATTCACCTTCTAAAAAATTATGGTAGAATAGAGCAGTCGCGTTTGCGCTCCTGCGAACACGAGAGAAGGTGTTGCCATGGCGATCCGAGAGGCCAACGTCAAAGAAAAGGACAAGCAGCTGAATAAACAGCTGAACATGGAATCGGTCGACTGGAATGGTCTGACCTGGTTCAACATGGAAAAGCCGACCGAGCGGGAGACGGAGTATCTGGCAAAGAACTACCCCTTTCACCCCCTTGACCTTGACGACTGCCTCAGCCGGATTCAGCGGCCCAAAATAGATGAGTACCGGGATTACCTGTTCCTGGTGCTGCACTTTCCGGTATTCAACAAAGAGGCCAGGATAACCACCCCCAGCCAAGTGTCCGTATTTATCGGCGCCGATTACCTGATAACCCTGCACAAAGGCGACCTCAAGCCGCTGGTCAAACTTTTCCGGGAGTGTCAGCTTGAGGAAGAGGCACGGCAGGAGAACTTCAGCCAGGGGCCCGGGTATCTGCTCTACCGCATCATTGACCGGCTCGTTGACTACTGCATTCCGATTCTGAACCGGATAAGCGCCAATATTGAAGAGACCGAGGACAACATTTTCGCCAGCAAGCGCATACCGCGGGCCATCGAAGATATCTCCATTCTGCGGCGCGATGTCATCTCTTTTCGCCGCACCATCTGGCCGATGAGAGCGGTCATCGCCACACTGGAGCCGAAGATTCGACGGTTCACCAAGATGGACCTGGCCGTTTACTTCGGCGATACGGTCGACCACGTTGACAAGATATGGGATGGCCTGGATGAGTACAAGGAGATCATCGAGGGCCTCAATGATACCCATGATTCGCTGGCCACCAACCGCACCAACGAGGTCATACGCATGCTGACCGTCATCGCCACCATACTGCTGCCCATCACCGTGGTGGCCAGCATCTTCGGTATGAACATCCCTCTGGGGCCTTTCAGCAACTCCCATTACTCCGCGCTCTACGTATTTCTCATCTGTCTGGTCATCATCGGCGGCATGCTCCTATTCTTCCGCCGACACCGCTGGATATGATATGAAGGTCTCGCACCGACTGGTGATATTTATCGCCCTCTTCATCACCTGCCTCATCACCGCCAACGTCATCGCCGTCAAGATCATCAGCCTCGGCCCGTTCCTTCTGCCGGCGGCAATCTTCGTCTTCCCTCTGAGCTATATCTTCGGCGACGTCCTCACCGAGGTCTACGGCTACCGGCTGGCGCGCCGGGTTATCTGGCTCGGTTTTCTCTGCAATCTGGTCTTCGTCTTCTTCGCCTGGGTGGGGCAGGTATTACCCGCTGCGCCGTTCTGGGAAGCGCAGGAAGCCTACCAGCGCATCCTGGGCTATACTCCGAGATTGCTGGCAGCTTCATTCCTCGGCTACCTGGCCGGCGAGTTCACCAACTCCTTCATTCTGTCCAGAATGAAGATTATGACGCGGGGGCGCTGGCTGTGGAGTCGCACCATCGGCTCGACAATCGTGGGGCAGGGGCTGGACACATCGATTTTCATCACCGTGGCCTTCATCGGCACGGCTTCCTTTGTGCCCATCATCATCCTTTACCACTGGCTGGCCAAAACGCTCATCGAGGCCATAGCTACCCCACTCACCTACGCCCTGGTCAACTGGGTCAAGAGAAAAGAAGCCATTGATACCTATGATTACGACACCAGGTTCAACCCTTTCCTCATCGCCAACTAGACCGCAGAGACAGAGAGCATGAAAATTCAGTTTCTGGGTGCCCATAACTGCGAATCAGCCGCCACCAGGCTGGTCAGCATATTGATTGATGATGTCCTGGCGCTCGATGCCGGCGGGCTCACCTCCAGCCTGCCCATCGAAGCCCAGCTAGAACTTGAAGGAGTCCTGCTCACCCACCACCACTACGACCATATGAGAGACATCCCGGCGCTGGGTATGAATGCTCTATTTTATGAGACCAGCGTTCCGGTCTATGCCACGCAGGCGGTCAGAGACGCCCTAGCATCCCACTGGCTCAACGGCGCCATTTATGCCAGCTTCCTGGAAAGGCCGCCGGAGAACCCGAGGATCAAGTTCACCGTCATCGAGCCTAACACGGCATTTACCATTGCCAGCTATGAAATCCTGCCCGTACCGGTAAACCACTCCGCACCGGCTGTGGGCTATCAGGTGGTTTCTCCGGATGGCAAAAGGCTCTTCTATACCGGGGATACCGGGCCGGGGCTGGCCGAAGCCTGGCCGGAAGTATCACCGCAGTTACTGATTACCGAGGTCACCGCCCCGAACCGTTATGAGGAGTTCGGCCGCCGTATGCTGCACCTCACGCCGAGCCTGCTCAAAGAGGAACTGCTCATTTTCCAGAAAGCCAAAGGTTATCTCCCACAGGTGTTTCTGGTGCACATGAATCCGAGGCAGGAAAAGGAAATAGAGGCAGAGGTCGAGCAGCTTTCTCGCGAGCTTGGTACATCGATAAGCCTCGCATATGAAGGATTGGTCGTCCAGTTATAAAGGGAGGCAGCGATGGAAAAGAACGCCTGGAAGCTGGTCGGTATCTGTGGTATATATTGCGGGACATGTCCCAGTTACCTCGCGCAGCAGGAGAATGACATTGCTGAGCTGGAGAAGCGGGCCCGGGAGATGAACTTCACCATGGAAGAAGTGCGCTGCGATGGCTGCCACTCGGACAATCTGATGCCGACATGTGTCGAGTGCCGGCATGGTTTCAGG
>CAYFVI010000241.1:0-3166 GCA_964346525.1 uncultured Dehalococcoidaceae bacterium | reverse complement strand
CTGCTCAAAATGGACTTCCTCGGCCTGGCCAACCTCACCATTCTGGGGAAAGCGAGGGAAATCATCGCCGAGAACCATGGCGTTGAAATTGATTTACATAATATACCAGTGGATGATGAAAAGACTTTCTCCCTGCTCTCTTCCGGGGAGACCACCGGGGTCTTTCAACTGGAAGGGGCAGGTATGCGTCGCTATATCAAGGACCTGAAACCGACCGCCTTCAGCGACATCGCCGCCATGGTGGCGCTCTACCGCCCCGGCCCGATGGAGCATATCCCCACCTTCATCAAGGCCAAGCATGGCCAGGAGCCCATCCGCTATCCCCACCCCGCTTTGGAAAACATCCTTGAGGAAACGTACGGGGTAATCGTCTATCAGGACCAGGTGCTGTTCATCGTCAGGGAGTTCGCCGGCTACAGCTTGGGGCAGGCGGACATTTTCCGCAAGGCGATGGGCAAGAAAATCCCCGAGGTGATGAAGAAGGAGAGGCGTCGCTTTATTGAAGGCGCCAGGAAAAAGGGTTTCTCCGCCGACCTCGCCACCCAGGTCTTCAACCTTATCGAGCCGTTTGCCGGCTATGCTTTCAACAAGGCCCACAGCGTGAGCTATGCCCTCATTGCCTACCAGACGGCCTACCTTAAAGCGAACTACCCGGCGGAGTACATGACCGCGTTCCTTATCATCCACGCCGACCAGCCGGAGAAGGTGGCCAGCGCCGTCGCCGAGTGCCGTCGTCTCGGCATAAACGTGCTGCCGCCGGATATCAATCGCAGCCAGGTCAGCTTCTCTATCGAGATGGATGGCACTGAGCCCGCCATTCGCTTCGGGTTGTCGGCCATAAAGAATGTGGGGCCCGGTGCCGTTGAGCCGATGGTGGCGGAAAGGGGTAAGAACAGGGATTTCAAGTCCATTGAGGATCTCTGCCGCCGCTGCGACCTCCATGGCATCAACCGGCGGGTCATTGAGAGCCTGATTAAAGCTGGTGCCTTCGATAAGCTGGGCACCGGTCGGGCGGTGCTGCTGAGCAACATTAACCGCATCATTGCGCTGGCACAGCGGGAGCAGCGACTGCGCGAGTCAGGGCAAGCCACCATGTTCGACCTGTGGGGGGAAAAGGCATCCGTGCCCATGCCGAGCCTTGACCTTGAAGCAGCCGAGGACGTCCCCATGAAGGAAAAACTCGCCTGGGAGAAGGAATTGACCGGCGTCTATCTTTCCGAGCACCCCTTCAGCGCCGTGGCCGGTGAGCTGAGTGCCGAAACAACAATGGTGGGGCAGATTGACATCGAGCTGGTCGGGCAGACGGTGGACATCATCGGTATGGTGGGGTCGGTGCGCACGCTTTTCACCAGAGAGGGGAAAGCCTTTGCCAGCGCCATACTCGAAGACCTCAGCGGACAGGTGGAAATCATGGTCTGGCCAAAGGTTTTTGCGGAAAAAGGTGAATTGTGGCAGGAGGGGAACATCCTTGAAGCAGAGGGCAAGGTGCGGATAAGGGAGGACCGGGTGCAGTTGAGCTGTGAAGAGGTACGCCTTTACCAGCCCCCGCAAGAGAAGGAAGAAGGGGAAGCGGCAGTAAAAGAAGAGGAAATCGCTCCGCCGCCTCCTGAGATAACGCCAGCCGTTGCGGAGACGAAGCCGAAGGAACCACCAGCTGGGAATCGGAGGCTGGTCATCAGCCTCAGCCAGACCAGCGATGCCGAGGGCGACAAGGCCAATCTGCGTAAAATCATTGACATTCTGCGCGGTTATCCCGGGCACGATGAGGTGAAATTGGTCGTCGCCAATGGAAATAAGATAACTCACCTGCGCTTTTTCGATATTTACGCCAACTACTGTCCTGAACTTCACGCGCGCCTGGTGGAGGTGGTGGGGGAAGAAAGCCTCAAGCTGGAAAAGAAGTGAGGGCGAAGATGCCTTCCGACGAGATGCATAAAGGTCACCGCAAGCGGCTCCGGGAAAAGTTCCTGCGGTCCGGCCTGTCCGGTTTCCATGACTATGAAATCGTGGAGCTTCTGTTAACGCTGGGTTCTCCGCGCAAGGACTGCAAGCCGCAGGCCAAGGAAGCGTTGTAGCGGTTCAGGACACTGAGGGGGGTGCTTTCGGCCTCTGCGGAGGAGTTGCAGCAGATTGAGGGCATTGGCCCGCACAGCGCCTTCGGTGTCAGGCTGGTACAGGAAATCGCCCGGGAGTTTCTCAAGGGGAAAATTGTGGACCAGCCTTTTTTGAAGTCCTCGCGCGAAATCTTCGACTACCTCTACCACGCCATGCGCGACCGGAAGAAGGAGCTGTTCAAAAGTACGTGTTTTTGTTGGTGTAAAGATTGAGTTGGAGATTGAATCCCAAGATGCCATAAAAAAGATATCGGTGCGGTGAATAGAAATATGCAACAGCAATTACAGTGAATTGTTAGTATGTGACTAAGCTGAGTTTATTGCGCGACAACCGCGCTATCCAATGAAGCATAGAATTGTTTCAGGTGGAGATTGACTCTACTCATTCTCACCGTCCGCGTATTCAATTTGTCTTCTTTGTTCAATTTATCAAGGTATTTCTTGCAGTCTCAAGGGAAACATGTTATTGCAGATATGTTCTTTAGAAGAAATAGTCCAATAAAATGTCAAACGTCTTGACGAAGTAGGGAAAGAGATTACTATAATAAGGCAATAGTAAAAAAGCGACCTGTTTCATAGCAAGAAATGAGGGTGTACCGGAAAAACATAAGTCTGCTATTTATCAATTGGGAACGGGCTTATATGTGCTACAACTATTGTATTGGTGACGATCAAGAAGTTAAAGTATTTCGTTAAACATAAAAACTAGGGAAGAAATATCCTATATGAGGTGTCACTTTGGAATTAACTGTTGAAAGAACCCCAATTGATGATGTTATCGTTGTAAAGTCCCAGGTATTTCAAGACGAACGGGGCTTTTTTAGTGAGGTTTATAGACAAGACCAATTTGAAAATTTGGGTCTACCCGGTATATTTGTTCAGCTAAACCACTCGGGTTCAGTTAAAGGAGTAACGCGGGGACTCCATTTCCAGTGGGAGCCTCCGATGGGTAAGCTAATGCGCGTTACACAAGGAACGGCTTTCTTAGTTGCTGTGGACATTCGCAAAGGGTCTCCTACTCTGGGGAAATGGTTTGGGGCAGAAATATCTAA
>CAYFVI010000240.1:0-2545 GCA_964346525.1 uncultured Dehalococcoidaceae bacterium | reverse complement strand
TATTATGCCCACAGCAAAGGTAAACGGAGTCAATATATATTATGAAGTGACCGGAGACGGCTTTCCTCTGGTGCTGAGCCACGAGTTCGCCGGGACGTATAAGAGCTGGGAGCCCCAGGTGAGGTTTTTCTCACGGCGCTACCAGGTCATCACCTACAACCATCGTGGCTTTCCGCCCTCGGACGTGCCTGGACAGGCTTCTGAATACACCCAGGATATCCTAGTTGAGGACCTGTACCAGCTTTTGATATATCTCGGCATAAAAAAGGTTTTTGTTTGTGGCTGCTCCATGGGCGGAAATATCGCCCTCAACTTTGGCATCGCTCACCCGGAAATGACCAGGGCCCTGATTATGGTGGCCACCGGTGCCGGCACCACCGGACGGGATACCTTTGTGCCCAAGCTGGAAGGTATGGCACAGCAGGTGGAAAAGGTGGGCTGGAAGGTGCTGGCCGAGCAGTATGCCCACGACCCCAACCGCATACAGTTGAAGCGCAAGGACCCGCGCAGCTGGCAGGAGTTCGTCCATGACCTAGCCCAACATTCCAATGAAGGTTCCGTCCACCTTATCAGAGAAGTAATCATAAAGCGGCCACCGATTTCTCAACTCGAAGCAGAGCTTCAGAAGCTTGAAATACCGGCTCTGATTATGCTCGGTGATGAAGATGAGATGTGCATCGACCCGGCACTGATTATGAAAAAGCACCTGCCGGGCACCGGTCTGGTCGTCTTTCCCCAGTCCGGCCACGTCATCAATCTGGAGGAGCCGGGCACTTTCAACCGGGCGCTGCTCGATTTTCTCACCGCCGTTGAGTCGGGGAAATGGGTAGTACGCTGAGTTAACTAATATTAAATCAATGAGGTTAAATGATGGAAATTACCCATTCACGTCGGCCGATTGAGCGGAACATCGCCATGGAGCTGGTGCGCGCCACCGAGGCGGCCGCCATGGCAGCCGCCCGTTATCTGGGTCTGGGCAATAAGGAACTGGTGGATCAGGCCGCCGTGGATGCCATGCGCTTCGTGCTGGGCTATGTGAGAATGGACGGCACCGTGGTCATCGGTGAGGGAGAGAAGGACGAAGCACCCATGCTCTACATTGGCGAACAAATCGGCGGCGGTTCCGAACCGCGGGTGGACATCGCGGTCGACCCGATAGATGGCACCACGCTGGTGGCCAACGGCCTGCCCGGGGCCATCTCCGCCGTAGCGCTGTCAGCGCGGGGGACCATTAACTGCCCGAGGGAGTTTGTCTATATGGATAAAATCGTTACCGGGCCGGAGGCCAGGGACGTAATCGATATCAACGCGCCGGTGGAAAAGAACCTGAAAAATATAGCCAGCGCCAAAAAACGCCATGTATCGGACCTGACGGTGGTTGTCCTGGACAGACCGCGGCACGAGAAGCTACTCTCTGAAATCAGAAACGCCGGAGCACGAGTGAAGTTGATTTCCGCCGGCGACCTGGTGGCGGGCGTTGATGCTGCTCTGCCCGAGACGGGAGTTGATGTCCTCATGGGTATCGGCGGTACACCTGAAGGAGTGCTCACTGCCGCAGCTTTGCACTGTATTGGCGGTGTTATTCAATGTAAGGCCTGGCCGCGCGACGATAAGGAGCGAGATGCCGCCCTGGCCGCCGGTATGGACCTCGATAAGGTCTATTTCACCGAGGACCTGATAAACAGCGATGATGTGTTTTTCGCCACCACCGGGGTCAGCACCGGTGAACTGCTGAAAGGCGTACGGTACTTCAGCGGCGGCGCCGCGACCCAGTCCCTGGCCATGCGCTCCAGTTCCGGCACCATCCGCTGGGTCGACGCCATCCACAACTTCGACAAACTGGACAAGCTCGGTTCCCTTGAGCTCCCTTAAAAGATATTTTCGTCGGGGCTGCGCCGCAACTGTGGACTACTTGACTACGTGCTTATTCACCAGGTCGACGGTATCGAACACATTCAGTTTCTGAAAGAGGTAGATAAAGCGCTCTTCCAGCGTCTCCCCGATCTCCCTCAGATTATCTGCTGGAATGCCCCATATCTCTTTCTTGAAATCGCCAAAGGCTTTCTTGCGCGTCTTGTACAGGAACTGTTCCTCGGTATCGCTTGGTTTTCTCTCGTCGCTATACTGCTTGAGCAAGTGCTGGTTTATCTTTCGCATCAATCCCTGCGGGAAATGAGAGCTATCGTAAATGATATTCTGAAATCCGGTGGCCAGGTGGACCTCCGCCGTACCGACCTCCGGGAACAGATGGAATGCCTCGTCCGGCAGTGTGGAAGCGCCATGCTGCACCGCGCCGCTCATGCCATACTCCTCGCGGGCCACCTTGGAAAGTCCTTTCAAGGTATCAAAATCGAGCTCCACGCTGGCGATTTTCCCATCGGGCAGGACCACTCCCCCGTGCGTGGTGCCGGTCTGTACACTGATTTTGGAGATTCCCTTGACATTCGGCCCCAGACGAGCCAGATAGCCACTCATAAACGCCCTGAGGTCCTCCACCGTGCTATTCTGTTTGCCGACCTCCCCGATTTCACCCCCGACCGAGATG
>CAYFVI010000239.1:0-3272 GCA_964346525.1 uncultured Dehalococcoidaceae bacterium | reverse complement strand
GTTGTCGACTCTTATAGAGGTGAAGGCTACGGGATACTGTCCCAGGAATGTATGGACGCCATAAGACTGGTAGCGCAGACCGAAGGCATATTCCTCGACCCGGTATACACCGGAAAGGCGATGGCCGGCCTTATCGATTTAATCAAGAGGGGACGTTTTAAGTCCACGGACACCATTATCTTCATCCACACCGGAGGTACTCCGGCGCTATTCGCCTACCACAAGGACATTGCCCGAGCCGATAAGGCTAATCTAATAAGGAGTAAATAATTCAACCTTGAAGAGGTGGTTTTGAAACATGAGTTCACTGCAAGGGATATCACCTGAACCTATCCCTGAGGGCGTTGAACAGGCGTTCCTGAAGAAGTTATATTCTAAGATGCTTATGAGTGCCACCTTGCTGGTGAAAACGGTTCGGGCTATTCAGGCGAAGTACGGCGACGATGGCGTGGAGACAATTCACCGCGCATTCAAAGAGCTGGCAGTGGAAAGGGGCAGGAAGATGGCACAGGAGGCCAGTTCTCCCACATTACGTGCTTTCTGCGCAGCGCTCGAAGCGGGATGTGCCGGCAGCCACGAATGGCTTAAGCTTGAGGATGCGGACAGACGGCAGGCCTATCGCTTTACCAGGTGCATGTGGGCCGAGATATTCACCGAGCTGGATGCGCGAGATATCGGTTTCTGGCTGTGTGAAGGTGATGACCCCATTGCCTCAGCCTTCAATGCCGCCATCGGTTTCCAGCGAAACAAGACGCTGATGGAAGGCGATGATTGCTGCGACCATATATTTTACCTGAAGAATGAGGCGTGAAGTAGAACTTACTTTCGCCTAAGGTAATTATCGATATCCGCCGCCGCCCTTTTCCCGGCACCCATGGCGCTGATGACCGTGGCCGCGCCGGTAACGATGTCACCGCCCGCCCAGACCCGGCCCTTCTTCGTCTTTCCCACGGTCTCATCCGCCACCACCGTGCCCTTGTTGCCGGTCTCCAGGCCAGGCGTGGTCTGGGCGATGAGGGGATTGGGGGTTGTCCCCAGCGCAATGATAGCGACATCAATATCTAGCTTGAACTCGCTGCCCTCCTTGACGACGGGCCGTCTCCGACCGCTCTCGTCGGGCTCACCGAGCTCCATCTGGTAGCACTCCATCTGGCGGACATTGTTCTGCTCGTCACCGATGAACTGTTTGGGGTTGGTCAGCAGCTTGAAGATGATTCCTTCTTCCTTGGCATTCTCCACTTCCTCGCGCCGGGCAGGCATTTCCGCCTCAGAGCGACGGTAAACAATATAGACTTTCTCCGCGCCAAGTCTGAGGGCACAGCGCGCCGAGTCCATGGCCACATTGCCGCCGCCGATAACTGCCACCTGCCGGCCAATCCTCACCGGTGTATCATAATCGGGGAACTGGTACGCCTTCATCAAATTGACCCTTGTTAGAAATTCGTTAGCCGAATAGATGCCGTTCAGGTTCTCACCGGGGCAGCCGAGGAACATGGGCAGACCGGCACCCGTCCCCAGAAAAACGGCTTCATAACCATCATTGAGCAATTCGTCAATGGTCACCAGCCTGCCGACGACCGAGTCGAGCTTCATATCCACGCCCAGCGAAGTGACATACTTCACCTCATTCTGTACAATTTCCTTGGGTAATCTGAATTCAGGGATGCCGTACATAAGCACCCCGCCAGCCACATGCAGAGCTTCGAAGATGGTTACGGCATGCCCCAGCTTGGCCAGGTCGGCCGTGGCCGTGAGTCCGGCCGGTCCGGAACCTACCACCGCCACCTTCTTCCCGCTGGGCTGAGCCGGTTTTACCGGCAGAACCCCCATGTTCTCCCGCTCCCAGTCGGCCACGTAACGTTCCAGTCGCCCGATGGCGACCTGCCCTCCTCTTTTGGCCAGCGTGCAGACCTCCTCGCACTGAGTCTCCTGCGGGCAGACCCGTCCACATATTCCAGGCAGAGCGTTCTTGCCCTTCATTATCCTTACGGCCTCTTCCATATTGTCATCGCGGATGGCCAGAATGAACTCGGGGATATCCACCTGAACCGGGCAACCCGCTTTGCAGGGGTATTTGGGGCACTGGATGCAGCGCCCGGCTTCTTCCAGAGCCTGCTCCCGACTGTATCCCAGCGCCACCTCGTTGTAGTTCCTGGCCCTTTGCTCCGGTTTCTGCCGGGGCATTTCCACGCGGTTCAGATTCAGCTTGGCCATGATTACTTCTTACCTCCGGATTCCTGCTTACATTTCCCGCTGCACTGCGTTTGCCACCGCTCAAAAGAGCGCTTTTCTTCGTCAAGATAGGTCTTCTGCCTGGCCAGAAGCAGGTCCCAGTCCACCTGATGGCCATCGAAATCGGGGCCGTCCACGCAGGCGAAACGGGTAACCCCACCCACCGACACCCGGCAGCAACCGCACATGCCTGTGCCATCGACCATAATCGGGTTCAGGCTGACGATAGTCTCCACACCGAAGGGCTTGGTGGTGAGGGCAGAGAACTTCATCATGATGCTCGGGCCGATGGCGATGACCCGGTTTACCTTGCCATCACCTTCCAGAATCTCTTTCAGCGGCTCGGTGACCAGGCCCTTGCGCCCGTATGAACCATCATCAGTGGTGACGATGAGCTCATCGCTGACGTTGCGCAGCTCATCTTCCCAGAAGAGCAGCTCCTTGTTGCGCGCCCCCAGAATGGAAATCACCTTGTTGCCCTGCTGTTTCAAAGCCCGGGCAATGGGCATGACCACCGCCACGGCGAAACCGCCGGCCACGCAGCAGACGGTGCCGAACTTTTCTATCTCCGTTGGCTTGCCCAGCGGCCCGACGAAATCAGCAATGGCATCGCCGGTGCCCAGCGTGGCCAGCCGGTTGGTCGTTGTCCCCACCTCCATGCAGACCACGGTCACGCTGCCCTCTTTCTCGTCCCAGTCGGCCACCGTCAGGGGAATGCGCTCTCCCCTCTCATCGATGCGGATAACGACAAACTGGCCGGGCCTGGCTTTCAAAGCTACTTCAGGGGCTTCGAACTTGTAGAGATGGATGTTGGGGGTGAGGTCTTCCCGTTTCAGTATTTTGTACATTGGCCCAATACCTTTCCGGACTTCAGCTCTATCCGCGTTTAAGCAGGCATAGCGTGAAGTTTAATATAATTACTTTAAGAAGAAACAGGCAATAAAAAGCTACCTCCAGAATACCTCCGTGAGATAGCTATCTGCTCCTTTAATATCCGCCAAAAGCATTTCTGCTCCGCATAAACTTTAGCACTAAAGGAT
>CAYFVI010000238.1:0-7746 GCA_964346525.1 uncultured Dehalococcoidaceae bacterium | reverse complement strand
GCCCGGCGGCTGCGGTGGTGCAGTCGAGCACTTCTATGTTTACGTCAGGCAGCGTTTTCCTCGCCATCTCTCTGGCTACCGATGCCGAGTCAAACAGGGCGCTGAACTTTGACGGCTCGGTGATGCAGAGGATGCCTTCCGCTCTCTGGCTGGCTTTCTGGAAAGCCTCGAGGTACATCTCCGGTGAGGAACTGGAGGTGGTCGGCGGTCTGGGTGCCTGCCTGAGCCTGGCATAGAACTCGGAAGCACTGATGTCCATGCCGTCGCGGTAGGTCTTGTCCTCGAAGATAAGCAGAACGGGCACGACTTCAATATCATACTGTTGCACCTTCCCCTGAGGGATGCAGGCAGTGGTGTCGGTTACCACAGCTACCTTTTTCATTTGTTTTTCCGGGCCTGCCAGAAATGATAATCACGGTCGAAAATAAGGTTTTTCTTGCCAGCAACGCTTGCCATGGCCTCTCTTGTGCTCGGCAATGCCCGGACGCAGAGGAAGAGAAACATCGCTGCCGAGTAGGCGATAAGCATCACCGAGCCGTTTATCTGCCAGATGATGAGCGGCAATACCAGCAGCCCGATAACAACTGCCAGCCTGACGTTGCTGGTAATGACGATGATGGTCAATATCAGTGCCAGGCTGATGGCGAACTCCAGTGGCACCAGTGCGAAGAGAACCCCGATGGTAGTTGCGGCTCCTTTTCCCCCTTTGAACTTTAAAAATACCGGCCAGTTATGTCCCACCACCGCGGCAAAACCGGTCGCGAAGACCAGTATCAGCGACAGGTCAAGGCGGAGGGCTATAATCACCGCCAATGACCCCTTGGCGATATCAGCAACGAGCACCAGGAGCCCGGGCACCAACCCTACTTCTCGCAATGTATTTACGGCGCCTATATTGCCGCCGCCAACCTGCCGGATATCGATTCCTTTAACCAGCCGGCCGACAATGTAGGCGAAAGGTATTGAGCCAAGCAGGTAGGCAATAACTATGGCTATTGCCGCACTTATGACCATTTATTAAATTCCTCGGCGGAAACTCTACTCAATATCAGCGGGGACAAAATTTCAGACCTATTGTCTCAGTCTTCAGCATAAAAAGCAAGGCCTAAAGTTCCTGTACCGCAGGCGTAGCCCATCAATGGGCTGAATTCGGTAAGCCAGAGCTCAGCGCATTCGAATTCGGCAGCGACCCTTGCCTTTAGCCTCTCTGCTTCTTCGAGGGCATAAGCGTGCATCACGGCAACATGGACCACTTTATTGCCCACTTTTTCCCGCATCATCTGCAGGATGCGCTCTATGCCTCGTTTCCTGTTCCTTACCGCGCCGGCGAAGTTAATCGTGTTAGAGATGGTGAAAACGGGTCTGATACTGAACAATGAGCCCACCTTGGCAGCGATTTTGGGGATGCGCCCGGAACGATACACATGCTGTATGGTGTCCAGCAGGGCAATGACGTTCACCCGCTTTTTCATATCGCTGGCCGCGTTGATTACCTCGGGCATATCTTTCTCTTCACATGCGGCACGGGCGGCAGCCAGAGCGACAAATCCCTCAGCGGCGGTGGCCGTTTGTGAGTCAATAACCTCAATTTGAACGTCCGGGTGTTCGTTTTGGACTATTTCTTTAGCCTCGCGGGCCACATTATAGACGGCGCTGAGTTTGACCGAAACGGTCACGCAGACGATGTTTTTGGCTATCTGCCTGGCCTTGAGGAATGCGCTGAGGCAGTCCTCAGGAGAGGATGCCGCGGTTTTAAATGAATCGGGGTCTTCGAGGAATAGCTCGTATGCCTCAGATGGAGTGACATCCACCCAGTCCTTGTATAACTTGCCTCCCGCGTAGAAATTGAGGGGTATAATTCCAATTCCGTATTGTTCAACCAGCTCACGGTTGAGGCAGGCGATGCTATCGGTAACCACCGCTACCTTCTGCGTCGGAGGTTCCTCCTATTGGTCATCGGTGAGGTGGGGTAAAAAGGGCGTAGCGTTCCAGTATTCGCCGGCTCTTTCTGAGCCACCGCTCCATCAGCGGTGGAATCAGGAAAAGCCCCCACATTACCAGAATAAGGCCGGAGAAGGTCTGTACACTGAGCCTTCCGCCCACGTAATAGACCACTATGGTCATCGTCAGCAGTCCGGAAATTATGAGTAAGGCGATGCGCAACCACCGCTGGCGCATGCGAATGAAAGCGGCAATCGTCAGCGCCAGGATAAGAAAACTCAGCGCAATCCAGGGGGCAAAATAGTTGATGCGTTCAAAAGTCTGACCTGTTACCTTCGCATCTGGCATCAAGGTTAGAAACCAGCCGATGATAATAGGCATGGGGAGCAGCATCAGAGAGCTTAACAGCCAGTCTCTTCTGGCCGTCTGGCTCAGGAGGCAGAAAAGCCACCACAGTGCCAGCAGGAAATAGAACGGGATAGTAAGCAAGGACCACTCTCTGGGCAGATAGAGGAGGATAAGTCCAAAGGCCGCCACCGGGACCAGCGAGTATCCCAGCCACGGGAAAACCCAGGCCGGTTTGCCGTGCCACCATCCGTAGATGGACGCGCCGATGACCAGAGTCAGGATAACGGATAGCCAGACGATATGATGCCACCAGTTGAGGGCAAACAGTGCGGCAAATAGCAGGTGTGGCATGGCGGCCAGAAGTGCCTGCCGCCAGCTTCCCTGACTGTGGGCTTCATATATCTGCCGGGCGATTAGCTTGGCGGAGCCCATCAATCCAAGGCAGGTTCTTTCCGCTTCCTCCTCGGAAAGGCCGGACTCCTTCAGTTCCTGGAGCCTGTCTTCAATATGTGTCTCCAGCTCGTTGATGACCTCTTTTTCTTCAGCGAGGTCAATCCGCAAGCTGGACCGGATGGTTTCCAGGTAATGATTCAGTGCCGTGGTCATTGCTTTACCCGCTTAATACTCGGCTGGCTGCAAAATCATATTCACGGCGGTGATGAAGTCATGCCACTGGACTCTCTCTGTGGAGAGCTTGGCCTGTCCCTTGGCCGTGATATGGTAGTATCGGCGGGGACGACCGTTGGACAGCAGATGCCATTTGCCGAGGATCAGGCCCATTTTTTCCAGACGATGGAGTGCCGGGTACAGCGTGCCTTCCTTGAATTTGAAGTAACCCTGGCTCCTTTTCTCCAGCTCCTTGATAATCTGATATCCGTACATTGGCTGCTGCGCCAGCAAGCAGAGAAGCAAGGAGTCAGAGCTGCCCTTAATAAGCTCTCTTTTCTGTACCATAGTTACCTCGTATAAATTAATATTTAGTTATTCTACATATTATTCTAATCAGATAATCGCTGGTTTTCAAGATATGTTTATCTTAAATTTATCAGCGTGGCTAAGGCAGTAGTCCCAGAAATTACGGCGGGATTCGATTCTCGGGTACTTGGCACTAGCTAAAATGACTCTTTGATTGGGCCCATGCCGGTAAAGGTTAAAACAGCGGTTAGAGTAGTTCAGGCTTACTCTTGCTTGATTTCAGCGAGTTCCACCAGCTGGCGCAAGGCTTCGTTCATTTTGTCCAGCTCTTCTCCCCAGCTGGCCCAATCGGCTTCTTTGAGGTATTCCTGTGCTTTTTCGTAATGCTCCTGGGCCTGTTTGGCCAGTTCCGCCAGCTTATCTGACCTTTCCGGCGCTGTCGGGGTGGTCACCGGCAGCTCTTCCTCAGACAGGCCAGCGTAAATGGTGTTCAGGCTCTCGGCAAAAGTCTCTTTCATGGCGATAGAATCGCCGCTGGCCACCACCACTCTTCTCAGTTCCGGCAGTTGACCTCTCTCTGCCTTAAGGTAAACCGGTTCAATATAAAGGATTGATTTCTCTATAGGTATAACCAGCAGGTTGCCCCGAATTACTTGTGAGCCCTTCTGACCCCACAGAGTGAACTGTTCTGAAATGGCAGAGTCCTGGTCAATCCTGGCCTCAATCTGCCTTGGGCCGTAGATCAGCTTGTCTTTGGGGAAGTTGTAAGCGATGAGCTTGCCGTATTTATCGCCATCGCTGCGGGCCGCCAGCCACGTTATCATGTTGTCCTTCTGTGTGGGGGTGAAGGGGAGCATGAGCACAAATTCCTCTCGCTCTTCACCGGGCAGCCTCATGATTACGTAGTAGGGCTCCATGCTTCGTTCCGCATCAGCATACGTTTCCACAGGGATGGTCCAGACATCCTCCTTGTTGTAAAAGACACGCGGGTCGGTCATGTGATAGGTCTGATAGACAGATGCTTGAACTTGGAAGAGACCCAGAGGATAGCGCAGATGTTCCCGGAGCGTCCCCGGCATTTCATCGATCGGTCGGAACAGGGCCGGGAACATGGAGGCGTAAGTATTTACTAGCGCATCTTCCGGGTCGATGAGATAAAACGTAGTTGAGCCATCATAGGCATTGACCACTACCTTGACGCTGTTGCGAATATAATTTATACCGCTGGCAGTAGGCTGGGAATAAGGGTACCGGTCGGAAACCGTGTAGGCGTCCTGTATCCAGTAAAGCTGGCCGTTATCAATGACCATGTATGGGTCACTGTCAAGCCTCAGAAAGGGGGCGAGGTGATTTACCCGTTCCTGTATATTGCGGCGATACAAAAGCTGACTATCTTCAAGAAGCTCATCACTGATCAGGATATTAACGTCGCCGAGCTCCCAGGCAAAAGCCAGTTTGCGCAGAAATGAATCGAGAAAGATGCCTCTTTTGGCTTTATAACGAGTGAAGACATTGGTATCCCCTTTGGGGTAATCGAACTCGGCAATTCTGGTGTTGACAATCACGTAGTCCACGGTCTTTTCGCCAAAGTAAATCTCCGGTCTATCGATTTTGATGTTGCCAATTGGCGGCACGTCTTTGATTAACAGGTTGGGTAGACCCTGCTCGGTAACCTCATTGGTGGGGCTCATGGTTACGCCGTAGCCGTGTGTGAACTGCAGCCGGCGGTTCACCCAGGTCTGCGCCTGAGCCGCCAGTTTTTCCGGCGAGAGCTCTCTGGCCCCGAGGAGCACCTGGCGGTAACGGCCATCAATCTGGTATCGGTCAACGTCGATGTCCGTGAAGTCATAGTACAGCCTGATGGACTGTATCTGGTTGTACGTGTCCTTAATGGGACGGTAATCCCATAACCTGATATTGTCTATGGTGGCGCTGTTCTGGAGAATGTCCTCTTCTCCCGGAGCAAATTCAACGGGAAAATCTCTTACCTCAATGCCATCGAGGCCGAAGGCCAGTCTGGTGAGCTGAATATTGCTCCTGATATAGAGTCTTTCCCGCGCCAGCTCATTCGGCTCCACCTGAAATCTCTGCATGATTGCCGGATAAATACTGCCAAAGACGATGGCGATGCCAATCCACAGAACAATCGGGCCGAAGAGCCAGCGCCGGCCGCGACGGAAGATGCCGATAATCAGCAACAGGCCGCATATAATAGCCGTGGCTATGAGCAGGCGCCAGGCCAGCAGCTGGGCATGGGCATCCGTGTATCCAGCGCCGAAAATAATGCCGCGTTCCGAGTAGAGAAGATCGAAAATATTCAAACGGTAGCTCCAGGCGATGAGGAAGAAAAGGATGGCGCCAAGTGCCAGTAGGTGCCCTTTGACCCACCGCGTAAAGCCAGCACGATTGAAACCGATATTCAAAATGTACACGGTTGCCGTGAAGAGCAGGATGAGAATCACTGCCCAGACCAGCCACCCCTGAATGAAATGGTAGAGGGGTAGTCGGAAGATGTAAAAGCCCACGTCCCTTTCTAACAGTGGCTCAACGACATTAAAGTCGGTGGCGTGGGCGAAGCGCAATACCATTTCCCAGTGGCCGGAAGTAACCAGGCCGAAGATGAGGCTGATGAAGGTGGCCACGGCCAGGATAACGATGTCGATGGCACGGCGCACAAACAGCAATCCCTGACCGATGAGGCTACTACCTGTAGCAGATGGCGATAGCCGCCGTACCAGAAACAGGTTGGCCAGAAGCAGGGCGAGAAAAAGGAAAGCGCCGACGAAGAAAAGCCAGACTTTGGTGGTCAGTATGGTGGTATAGACGCTGCTGAATCCCAGGCTGTCAAACCAGAGCCACTCCGTATAGATACCCTTGCCGATAACGGCAATGATAAACAGGGCAATGAGCGCCCCGATAGCAATCAGCCACCTTCTGGTCTGGCTACGCCTGATTCTGCTTTTAAGGGATTGACTCGAATCAGAGCTTGCCTTCCCCCAGATTCTGTCCAGCTCATCGAAATAGCTCATGGTTTCAGCTTCCAGAAGCTGGTCAGTTGATTGAACTCAATTATACCGCTTTCAGCGATGTTTTCGATTTCAATGCCGGCTTCAACCGCGGCTGCCACCGGGTTCAGACCGCCGAGCAGTACCATGCCCACGCGGTTCAGGCCGATACCTATCTGACAGATAGGTTCGCTGGCGTTTCCTAGCGCATAGATGCCGTGGATTCCAGCTTCTTTGAGTGAATCGGTGACTTCCTGGGCTATTGCTCTCGATGGGGCCGGTATCTCCCGATAATTGGCCAGTATTTTGCCATGTCCGGTCCTGGCGGTCTCATAGACCGTGGTCATTTTGGCCCGGATATATTGCTCGGATGGGTCCAGTGAGGTTCCGGCATAGTTGATGATGGCCACAAAGCGCCTTGGTTTGGAGTCTCTCACCTCAAGCACGCCCCCGAACCTTGATTCGGTGGGAATGCCCGCTTTTAAAAGGACACCATTGATAATCACGCTGCAAACGGTGGCCAGCCCGACCTTTCCTCTGGGAACAACCACCGAGCCTAATTTCTCCCCTTCGGATGCAATAGCCACAAGGTCGCTGACGCTGAGTCCAGCACGGAAAGCCTCGCTCATTATATCTACCGCTTTCTTAAAATCAGACCGGTCAATGATTGAGGTGTTTATGGGGACCTGTCCGGTGCGGGTTTTCGGGTTGAATGTGGTGTGGAAAGCGAGCAGCTCAAGCTTTTCGTGGATGAAGCCGACCTGCTCCGGGGCAAGCGCCATCTTGAGCTCTTCAAGGCCGAGTTCGGTCAGCATCCGACCATCGTGGCCCATTGGCTGAGTGTAGCCACGCTCATCGGTTATCCTGAGGTGATACCTGACCGCCCTCTGGCTCAGAAAAATGCCGTGCCGCTCCAGTTCCCGGGCAATATGGATTGAGCCGAGGGGCTCAATGGACTCGCTCAGGACCTTGAGTATGGCGATTATTTTTCTTTCCGTCTCAAAGCTGGCTACCTGTACCATGACGACTCCTCTTTGTCAGATGGACTGATGTTATTATAGCATTAACAGTAGGAAAAACTAAATGAAGGTCCTTTTTATGCCACTATAGCGGTGGCTCAACTTTTGAACCGGTTGGTGATGGGTAGCCGGCGGTCGCGCCCAAAGGCCCGGGGCGTTATTTTGATGCCGGGAGGAGCCTGACGTCGCTTATATTCGCTTATATCAACCAGGCGGGCGGCTTTCCTGACTGTTTCGGCATCAAAACCCATGCCCACAATCTGTTCAACGCTCTTATCCTCCTCGACGTAGGCGGTGAGAATGGGATCAAGCTGCCCATAAGGAGGCAGTGAATCAGCATCTTTCTGGCCAGGCCTGAGTTCGGCAGAAGGTGCTTTTTCCATGACGCTGGCGGGTATGGGTGGCGGCCCGGACAAAGCGTTGCGGTACCTGGCCAGTTGGTAGACCGTGGTCTTGGGCACATCTTTGATCACGGCAAAACCGCCGGCCATATCACCATACAAAGTGGTATAGCCGGT
>CAYFVI010000237.1:0-4355 GCA_964346525.1 uncultured Dehalococcoidaceae bacterium | reverse complement strand
ATCCGAGCAAAGACCACCAGCAGGGCGTCAGCTTCTTTGGCCGCCTTAATTATGTCGTCTTCCGTTCTGCAATCTGCCTGTGTCAGTTCAGCGTTGACCTTGGCCAGCTCCCTTGTTTCCACCTCAATATTGGCCACAACCGGAGGGAGGTGCAGCTTATCCTCCACTCGCATCACTTTGAATCGCGTTTCCGGCATCATTTCCTCCTTCAGACTCTATAGTTTAAGTTATAAGCTAGTGCCTATTATAAAGCATGAACACCGCCATGTCAGCTATCCCCGGAGGCGCTTTAGCCCTTGATTGCGCGAGACCACGCTTCTTCTGTGAGCAGTGTGCTATAATCGTTTTATACCGGAAAAATGAAAAGAGGCAACGACAGAGCACCAGTCACAGATATATCCCCTGAAGACAGGAGCCTGACCAGAGGTACACTGTGGATTTTATTAATCGGGGTCTTCCTCACCTCATTCAGCATGCTGGCCTATGAAATCTCCCTGGCCCGGCTGCTCTCCGTGCTTATCCTCTACCATTACGTCTTCGCCATCGTCTCTCTGGCCTTGCTGGGACTCGGGCTGGGCGGCATATTTGTCTACCTGTTCCGCCGGCAGACGCTCAGTTCGGAGAAAAGGTTTGGCACACTGGCCATAATTGCCAGCTTTGTCTCGCTGGCGATTCCGATTTCCACCATACTGATGGTTCAGATTGGCTATCTGGACAGCGCCACGAGCAATATCCTGTTTTATTGCTTCCTGCTGTTCTTCCCGTTTTTCTTCACCGGCATTCTGCTGGCCGAGGTTTTCCGCACCTTCCCGGAGGTCAGCCCCCGGGTCTATGGCGCCGACCTGGTCGGGGCAGCACTCGGCTCGCTGGGCATCATTCTCTTCCTCGATGTTTTCGGCGCCATCAATACCAGCTTTTTCCTGGGTGTTACCGCCGCCGTTGCCGCGCTGTTATTCGCCAGCAGGGTATTTAAACGCAACATCCGGCGGGCGGCACTGCCGATAGCCAGCTTCGCCGTCGCGGCCGTTCTTTTAATCAGCAACCTGTCCGGCGCCTATCTGAGCGTTATCCCTATCATCGGCAAAAACCCTGCTAAAGATATCCACCGTGCCCTGTATGAGAGAGCCTCCCCGGCGCGGATAATTGAGACGCGTTGGAGCGCTTTCGGGCGGACCGACCTTGTGGAATATACCCAGTACCCGGCCCAGATGGAGATTTACCTTGACGGCGCCGCTACGGCACCGATGTACCAGTTCAACGGCGACCCGGAAAACCCTAACGCCAGCGTGCAGGACTTGAAGACCATCTTTTCCGGTTATTTCCCTTTCCATTTTCTGGCCGAAGATGAAAAAGACAACGCTCTTATCATCGGCCCCGGTGGCGGAAGGGACGTGCTGCTGGCTCTGATGGGCAACGTGGGCAAGATTACCGCGGTCGAAGTCAATCCCGATATGGTGAATATGGTGCAGGACTACAGCCAGTATAACGGGGGCATTTACACCGATTTCCCCAACGTGGAGGTCATCGTTGATGAAGGCAGAAATTATCTCAAACGCCAGAAGGGAAAGTACGATATTATAATGCTCAGCCTCCCGGTTACCCAGACTAGCCGCAGCCTTGAAGGTTACTCCCTGACGGAGAACTTCCTTTTTACCACGGAGTCCATCGATGATTACCTAGACCACCTGACCGAGGAGGGACGACTTATGGTGGTAACCCACAGCCATGTTACAGCCTTGCGGCTGCTTGCGCTCTCTTTGAGGTCGCTTGAGCAGCGGGGGGTAAGCCATACTGACGCGCTCACCCGTATTTATATGTTGAACCTTGGCTCAGACGTATCTATTTACCCGTTTTTCGTTCTGAAAAAGACACCGTTTGCGCCTGAAGAAGCGCTGGTCAGGCATGAAAAAATGGTCGAAATAGGTTATGAGCCAACCCTCACTTACTTTCCGTACATCGAGGATGAAGAAGCGGTCAATCCAACGGTGCAGGGCCTTGCCAGTGGAGAGTTGAGACTGCGCCAGATAACGGAAATCGCCCAAGAAATGGGCATCGACTTGTCCACGGCTAGCGATAACCGCCCGTTCTTCTACAAGGTTGACGTGGGGCTGCCACAGCCGGTATTGCTGGTCTTCTGGTTTTCCCTTGTTCTGATGCTGCTCGTGCTTGTCGGTCCACCGGCGTACTGGTATCTTATTTCTTCCCGCAGCCGTGGCCAGACCAAAGGTCGGCAGAGCCGGAAGAAAGGGCTAACTCGCTCCGTGTTTCTGTTTGCCCTTATCGGCATCGGTTTCATGCTCATTGAGATTTCCTTAATCCAGAGGTTCATCCTCTACCTCGGCCAGCCGGTGCTGTCCATGGCCGTGCTTTTATTCTCGCTGCTGGTCGGGGCTGGCCTGGGCAGTCTGTACAGCGGCCGCCTGGCCCACGAAAATATACTCAAAGGGATAACGACGGCGGCCATCTCCGTTGCCATGCTAGCCGCCGTTTACATCTTCCTCATTCCCCTTGTTTTCAACCAGCTGCTGGGTCTCGCCCTGGCTCTGCGCCTGCTGGTCATGGTGCTCATGCTGGTGCCCCTGGGGTTCTTGATGGGCTTCCCCTTTCCACTCGGCATTAGAGAACTGAAGGAAAGGGAGACGGACAAAAATATTCCCTGGATGTGGGGCCTAAACGGGGTGGGGTCAGTACTTGGGTCAGCATTCACCATCGTCCTTGCCATCAGCCTCGGTTTCGCCCAGGCATTGCTAATCGGCGCCATCTGCTACCTGTTCGTCTTTCTCGTTTTTGTAAAACACGGTATGGTAAATATAATAAGTCGGCAGTAAAGAGGTATAGTGCTTAAACTGGTCTTTCTCGGCACCAAGGGGGAAATCGAGGAATGGAATGAAAAACACTGCTATAATTCCTCATTGCTGCTCGTTTCGGAGGGCTACAGATTGCTTGTTGATTACGGAATGCTTCACCGGTATAATCTGGAAGAACTGGCGCCGGATGCCATACTGATTACCCACGCTCACCCGGACCACTATGTATGGCTAGAACAGGATGTGGAAACCGATATCCCGGTCTACCTGACGGAAGAGACGTTAAACTATGGCAGATTCAGACCGCCGAACAGCCGGGTTATTGAACCGGATACGTATATTACGGAGGGAAGCCTTAATTTCCTGGCTTACCGCGTGCTTCATTCCATAAGATGCCCGGCGGTTGGTTATAAAATGAAAATACAGCAGAAAACGTTGGTCTATAATTCCGACCTGATAGATATCGAAAACAAAGCAGAGATTCTGGCGGATGTGGATTATTACATCGGGGATGGTTCCGCGATAAAGGCCAATCTGGTGAGAAGGAGAGGCGATACCCTTTTCGGACACACCCGGATGACGGCGCAGATAAACTGGTGCCGCAAATATGGTATCGAAAACATCATTTTCACCCACCTCGGTAAGGAGACCATTGCCGGTGAGGATGAATTCAGCCGCGAACATCCGGAAGCGATTCTTGCTTATGACGGCATGGAGGTTATAATCTAGGCATATAGTATCCTGAGCAAGGAGGAGGAAGATGGAAAAGCTGAAGGAAGTCCAGAAGTTGGGCCAGTCCATATGGCTCGATTTCATCCAGCGGGGCCTGATTACCAGCGGTCAACTGAAGCAACTGGTGGCCGCTGGCCTGAGCGGCATGACCAGCAACCCCACCATCTTTCACAAAGCGGTTACCCAGGGCCAGGACTACGATGAGGCAATAAAGTCCATTCTGAAATCCAATCCCAACGCCGCCGTCATGGACATCTACGACCGCCTTACCGTGGAGGATATCCAGATGGCCGCCGACGTTTTTCGTCCTGTTTATGAGGCCAGCGATGATATGGACGGTCTGGTCAGCCTGGAGCCCAATCCGGAACTGGCCTATGACACGGAAGGGACACTCGCCGAGGTGCGCCGACTGTGGCGGCTGGTGGACCGGCCCAACCTGATGGTTAAAGTGCCTTCAACCCCACCCGGTATCACGGCCATTGAACAACTGATTGCCGAAGGCATCAATATCAATATCACCCTTATGTTCTCCATAGCGCACTATGAGGCAGTCTCCCGGGCTTATCTCAACGGAATCGCCCGCTGTTCCAGTCCACGGCAGGTAACCTCGGTGGCCTCTTTCTTCGTCAGCCGCGTGGATACTTATGTGGACCGGGAACTAGAGAAAGTCGGTGCCGCGGAGGCGCCGGCACTGCGTGGCAAAGCGGCGGTGGCCAACTCCAAGCTCGTCTACCGCCGTTTCAAAGAGGTCTTCGCTGGCGATGAGTTCGCCAAACAGCGAGAACGCGGGGCACGTATCCAGCGGGTGCTCTGGGG
>CAYFVI010000236.1:0-5276 GCA_964346525.1 uncultured Dehalococcoidaceae bacterium | reverse complement strand
CTGGACTGCGGGCTGAAGTACAACATTTTAAGGCTTTTGAAGAAGCAGGGCTGTCGCGTTACCGCCGTGCCCTGCACCGCCTCCGCCGATGATATTCTGGCTCTTAACCCCGATGGCATTTTATTGTCCCCCGGCCCCGGCGACCCCGAGCTTTTAGATTATATCGTTGATACGGTGAAGGGGCTGGTGGGGAAAAAACCGATGATGGGCATCTGCCTGGGCAACCAGCTCATTGCCCGCGCCTTCGGCGGGAAGAATTTTAAACTCAAGTTCGGCCACCGCGGCGGCAACCACCCCGTCCGGGATTTGGCCACAGGCCGGATACACATCACCGCCCAGAACCACGGCTACGCCGTTGACCCGGACACCTTGAAGGACGGCCTTGAGGTAACCCAGATAAACCTGAACGACGGCACGGTGGAGGGGTTGAGGCACAGGGAACTGCCCATCTTCTGCATCCAGTACCACAGCGAGGCCTCCCCCGGCCCCCTTGATAATACATATTTGTTTGAGGACTTTATGAAGATGGTTAGAGATAAGGGGTGAGGTAGAAAATGGTTGATATACTGAAGCCCTACAAGCATTTAAGAAATCTATTTTCACAGGAATTCATAGTTGCTCAAAAAGAAGAAGATAGTTTCTTATATAGGCTTTTAGCAGATAGAGACCAGAGGGCTGACACCTGGCGCAAAGAAATAGATGACTGCTTAGAATTAGCTTATCGATATGATTTAGTAGATTCTGACTTAGAAGGCAGGTTACATAAGGGTGATTGGGAAAGTTAGGAAGCTTCGATGAATGAGCTAAGAGTCGCTATATTGATTGAACAAATAGTCGGAGTGAATTGTCTTCGTTGGTGGCCTCTCGGCAAGAACCGACAAATTGGAGAGTTCGAAATATCAATAGAAAAATCAAATATGTCTGTCTTCTGTGAAGTTAAAACAGTTCTTCCTAGAGATTTGGAGAGATTGGAACAACGTGTAAGTAGCAAGTTGAGAAATTGCATAAAAAAGGTAGCCTTACCATTTGCAATCATTGTCCATCTTGAAAATGCCGGAGAAATTGAAAATTTCAGTGAAAAGAATCTCGAGAAGTTTCTCGAAGAAGAATTAAGTAAATTAAGTACCAAAGAAAAAGATAAAATTTATAAATTACCAGATTATCAAGATAAGACTGGCTTACATCTTAAAATCAATGCCTCGCCAAGTAAAAAATCTAAGAATTGCTACCTCGGAATTTGTAGTTTTAATGCTAGGTGGGGAAATAGGGAAACTTACGTAAAACACTCCCTCGGTAAAGCTTACACTAAATTGGATGGAACTAAACCCTCGTTAGTAATATTATGTCCTTCGCCTAACCACCTAATCGACGAAGATGATATGCTCAACGCTTGGCTTGGTACGGGAACAGTGGTAGTAACTTTCGGTGAAGATGGAACAGCAAAAGAAGAAGAGTTTATGCGAAAACCGAATGGATTTTGCTTGAAGCGACCAAAGATAAGCGCTGTCGGCATCTACAAAGGCAAAAAGGTTAATGAAGAAGGAGAGGTACTCCATTACTTAGATATATATCACAACCCTCTTGCAAACATTCGAATTGACGAGTCTATATTCAAAGGACATGGAGTAAAGCAACTGGTTAGAAAGAATAATAGAGAAATGGAGTGGATTAATTAGTTATAATGACTACAAAACCCTCTAAAGTCTTGATAATCGGGTCGGGGCCCATAATTATTGGGCAGGCGGCGGAGTTTGACTACGCCGGCACGCAGGCCTGCAAGGCCATGCGCGAGGAGGGCGTCATCTCCATACTGGTCAACTCCAACCCGGCCACCATCATGACCGACGAGGACATCGCCGACGTGGTCTACATCGAGCCGCTGGCCGTGGAGGTAGTCTCCCGCATCATCGAGCGCGAACGCCCCGACGGCCTGCTACCAACGCTCGGCGGTCAGACCGGCCTCAATTTAGCCGTGGCCCTAGCCGATGCCGGCGTCCTTGATAAATACAACGTCAAGTCCCTGGGCACGCCCATCCAGACCATCCGCAACGCCGAGGACCGGGAGCTTTTCAAGCAGCTTTTACTCAGAATCGGCCAGCCGGTGCCGCCCAGCAAAACGGTCAACACTCTGGACGAGGCAAGGAAAGCCGCAAAGGAAATCGGCCTGCCCGTGGTCATCCGCCCCGCCTACACCCTAGGGGGGACGGGTGGCGGCTTTGCCAATACGTGGGAAGAGCTGGAAAATATCGCCGCCGGAGGGCTGGCGGCCAGCCCCATCCACCAGGTTCTTATCGAGGAGTCGGTGGTCGGCTGGAAGGAGATAGAGTACGAGGTGATGCGAGATTCAGCCAATAACTGCATCACCGTCTGCAACATGGAGAACCTGGACCCCATGGGCGTCCACACCGGGGACAGCATCGTGGTTGCCCCCAGCCAGACGCTGACCAACAAGGAATACCAGATGCTGCGCACCGCCAGCCTGGAGATAATCAGGGCGCTGGGGGTGGAGGGGGGCTGCAACATCCAGTTCGCCCTCGACCCGCAGAGCCAGCAGTACTACGTCATCGAGGTCAACCCCCGCGTCAGCCGCTCTTCGGCCCTGGCCAGCAAGGCCACCGGCTACCCCATCGCCCGCGTCGCCGCCAAGATAGCCGTGGGCAAGAGACTTGACGAGATACCCAACGCCGTCACCGGCAGGACCATGGCCTCCTTCGAGCCGGCGCTCGACTACGTGGTGGTCAAGATACCGCGCTGGCCGTTCGATAAATTTGCCACCGGGGATAGAGTAACCGGCACGCAGATGAAGGCCACCGGCGAGGTCATGGCCATCGATCGCACCTTCGAGGCCGCTTTGCAGAAGGCGGTGCGCTCGCTGGAGTTCGGCCGGCGCTCGCTGCTCTGGGAAGAACCGAAGTGGGCGAAGGATGAAGATATCAGCCAATACCCCCTCTGGCCCAACGACCTGCGCCTCTGGGCGCTCATGGCAGCGCTGCGCCGTGGCACAACGTCAGAAGAACTGGCCAAACAGACAAAGATAGACCTCTGGTTCCTGGACAAGCTACAGAACATTATAGATATGGAAAAGGAGCTGCTTTCCCAGACGCTCACTCCGGAACTGCTGCGGCGGGCGAAACGGCTCGGCTTCTCCGACGAGCAGATAGGTACGCTGGCAGACCGCCTCCCCGAGCAGGTAAGGCAACTGCGCCACGACTGGAACATCCGGCCGGTCTACAAGATGGTGGACACCTGCGCCGCCGAGTTCGACGCCGCCACCCCCTACTTCTACTCAAGCTACGAGCAGGAGAACGAGGCCATCGCCGGGCACGGAAGCAAGGCGGTGGTCATCGGCAGCGGCCCCATCCGCATCGGCCAGGGCATCGAGTTCGACTACTGCAGCGTGCACGCCGCCCGGGCATTGCAGAAGGCCGGTTACCAGAGCATCATGGTCAACTCAAATCCAGAGACCGTCTCCACCGACTTCGACACCAGCGACCGCCTGTATTTCGAGGCGCTGGATGAGGAAAGCGTGCGCGATATTATAGAGAATGAAGGCAATGGCAACCAGGCGACTCCGTCCATCGTCCAGTTCGGCGGGCAGACCGCGGTCAACCTGGCCAATCCTTTGGCCAATGCCGGTCTGCCTCTGCTAGGCTCTAGCGCCGAAGCCATCGACTTGGCCGAAGACCGGCGCCGCTTCGAGAATTTTCTGGCCAACCTGGGCATTCCCCAGCCGCCCGGGGCCGGCGTGACGTCAACGGAGGAGGCCGTCAACATCGCCCAGCTCATCGGCTATCCGGTGCTCGTCCGCCCCAGCTACGTGCTTGGCGGGCGGGCCATGGAGATTGTGCACAACGACACCGAGCTATCCCGCTACATAGGCTACGCCATGGAACTTGACACTGGCCACCCCGTCCTCATCGACAAGTACCTCGAGGGAAAGGAGGCAGAAGTTGACGCCATCGGCGACGGGGAGACAATTCTTATACCCGGCATCATGGAGCACATCGAGCGCGCCGGCGTGCACAGCGGCGACTCTATGGCGGTCTATCCCGGGTTGAACCTGACCCGCCAGGAAGTGAAAACCATCATTGAATATACCGTTCGCATCGGACTGGCCCTGAAAATCAGGGGGCTGATGAACGTCCAATTCGTGACCGTGCCGCGCCGGGAGGGCCTGGGTTCATCGGTCTACGTGCTGGAGGTCAATCCCCGCGCCAGCCGCACCGTTCCCTTCCTCTCCAAAGTGACCGGCGTCCCCATGGTCAAGGTGGCCACCAAGGTCATGCTCGGCATCGGTCTCAGGGAGCAGGGATACAAAACAGGCCTCTGGCCGGAACAGCCGCTCATCGGCATCAAGGCGCCCGTCTTTTCAATGTCCAAGCTGCTCGGCGTCGATACCCACCTGGGGCCGGAGATGAAGTCCACCGGCGAGGTGATGGGCATCGACACCGACTTCAACGCGGCGTTGGCCAAGGCGCTGCTCGCCGTGGGCATGATGCTGCCGCCGCAGGGTGCCATACTGCTCAGTATCGCCGACCGGGACAAGCCGGACGCGCTACCGGTCAGTAAAAAGCTGGCGGAGCTTGGCTACGCGCTCTACGCCACCGAAGGGACGGCCAGCATGCTCGAGGCCGCCGGCTGCCCTGTGACCAGAATCACCAAAAAACTGCGCGAAGGACATCCCAACGTGGTCGATGTCATCAGAGATGGCACGGTGAGCGGAGTGGTAAATACCATAACCGGCGGAGATGCCTCTCTGCGCGATGGTTTCTATATCCGACGGGCCGCCGTCGAGAAACAGGTCCCCTGCTTCACCTCGCTGGATACCACGCGGGCGGCGGTGGAGGCACTGTCCGGCCCCAGCCGGACTTATAACGTGCAGCCCCTCCCCGAATACCGCAGAAAGGAAGCCCGATGAAGTTAATCAATGCGCAGATTGTTGAGAATCAACAGGTCCTGCCCGGCCACCGGCACACTCAGGCACTGGGGATACTGGGCAGCTGGCTCATCTGGTTGCAGTGCCCGGATATCGCCCGGGAAGCAAAGCCGGGACAGTTCGTCATGGCGCGCTGCGGCCCGGAGACCACCCTGCCCCGCCCATTCAGCATCCACAAAGTAGATGCCGACCGCCTCGCTCTTTTCTACGCGGTGCGGGAAGGCGGACGCGGCACCGGCTGGCTCGCCGAACAGAAAGCGGGAGCGTCAGTATCGATATTCGGGCCGCTGGGCAACGGTTTTGCCATCAATCCCGGGGCACGGAATTTACTACTGGTCGC